>JAGHBR010000277.1 GCA_021160885.1 Caldisericaceae bacterium | reverse complement strand
TCCTGATGAATTCCAATCAAAGCCAACCTGGCGTAAGGTGGTAATTATTTCGGGCGGCGTGATCATGAACTTCCTGTTAGCAATTGCTGTGTTGACAGTTTTAAATTTAATGGCATCTGATTCAAACTTTTCTTTGTGATACATCGTTATTTTTTCAGGCTCATTAATTGGTTTCCAGTAAGCTTGTGCGCTAAAGTGGTAAGACTTGAAAAAATTTTAATTTTTGCAGAATATTAATTAAAAATTGATTAATTTAAAGAGAATGATTATGTTTCCAAAAATTTTGGTTCCTTTGGATTTTTCTAACTACTCCGGGCGTTGCCTGGAATATGTGAAGGAATTGATAGATTGTGGTTGCAAAATCTTAGAAATCGTCTTACTACATGTTGTTGACGATCGCATTGTTAAATTTACCGAAGAGATGTTCAAAGACACAATCGATGATCGTTCGGTTGTTGAAGCCTGTCGACAAACAGCCAGCCAGAAACTGTCTGAAATGGAAAACAAATTTGTTAATGCTAATCTAAAAGTTCGTACGATGGTTCGGCTGGGCATTCCGTTTTCGACTATTTTAAAGGTGGCCGAAGAAGTCCAGGCTTCTCTTATTATTTTAGGTCATCGGAGACACAATCTGGCCTCGGAACTACTGGGAAGTGTGACCGAAAAGGTTTCCAGAAAAGCCAAAGTACCTGTGTTATTAATCCGTTAATTAAGGAAAGATGAACTGATGCTTTACTTAGTTGTTTCGATTGTTATTTTTATTGCTTCCTTCCTGTTTGCAATGCTGGGCTTAGGCGGCGGCATGGTGTATGTGCCAGTGCTTAAATGGGCCGGTTTTCCGGTTAAAGAAATTGCCATTCCTCTGGGCTTGCTGCTTAACGGGCTGAACACATTGCTAGCACTTATTCCTTACGCCCGCAACAAATTGGTAGATTGGAAAGGCGGCCTAGCCATGGCCGCAGGAGCCTTTATTTTTGCCCCGATTGGCGCCTACACGGCTCAATTTGTACCGGTTAAAACATTGCTCGTTTTGTTTGCCATTGCCGTGTTTGCCGCCGCTGTGCGAATGACCATCTTTTCCCGTCAACCGGAACCAGAAGTTATCATGTCTTTCAAAAAGCGCTCTATTATCGGCGCAGCCGTGGGCACGTTTGCCGGCTTCATGGGCGGCATGCTGGGCCTGGGCGGCGGCTTCATCATTGCGCCTATTTTAATGTGGATGGGCTATCGCACTAAAGAAGCCGCAGCCACCACTGCCTTTGTGGTTACGTTTTCTTCTTTTTCTGGTTATTTGGGCCATGTAGCTGAAGGCCATTTCAACTGGACTTTGACGATCATTGTAGTAATTGCAGTGATCATCGGTTCACAATCGGGCGGCTCATTCATGTCCACTAAAGCCAGGCCCAAATGGGTAAAACAATTGTACGCCATTGTTCTGTTTGCCATTTCTCTAAAACTGATTTTAGGAGTTGTCTAAATGTTCAGGAAATGGATATGGCTTATTGCCTTTTTACCTGGTCTGGCAATGGCGCATCCCGATTGGAACGGCTACCTGCAGCTTCGTTACAGCGCTGACAATCAGCAACTTAACAGCTTTTCTATACGCAGGGCTAAACTCTGGTTAAAAGGTGCGGCGCCCCCGCCCCACTGGTTTTACAAGCTTCAGGGAAGTTTTCGCTGGCAACATAAGGGCGCTTTTGTTTTACAGGATGCTTTTGTGGAATATCAACAACCTGCTTTTAAAATCAGATTCGGGCAAATGGTGCCAGATTTTTCACTACAACGTCAACAATCCGATTATCTACTGCCCATTGTGGAACGTGCGCAGGTCATTAATGCTTTAATCCCATCCGCCGAAACGCTGGCTCGCGATATTGGTTTACTTATCTTTTGGAATGCAAAGGAAAGCGGCTGGCGTGTCAGCGCTGGCTTATTTAATGGAAATGGCGCCAATCAACAGCAAAATAATGATCGTAAATTTCTTTACACCACTCGCGCCACAAAATCCGTTTCGCTTTTTTCGGGCTGGCAGTTACAAAGCGGTTTTTCCCTGGCTTTTCGTAAAGGTAGCAATTTAAAATTCAAAAAAATTTTTAATGAGCAAACCGACTTTAGCGGCAATGACTTGCGCTGGGCAACCGAATTCCAACTAACTGGCCATGGCTGGCAATTTCAGGCCGAATATTTGCAGGCTCGATTAAAAAGTCGCCTAACCCAGGGCTATTATTTACTGATTAACAAAACCATGGAACGCCATCTGCTGACCTTTTCGCTGGAGCAGTTCAGCGATCTTAATCCGCAGACTTCTGACCAGCCATTCTACATTTTGGATTACGGTTATCGCTTAGCTGGAAATGAAAATAAAATTTTAGTAGATTTAAGATTTCACCCACAAAACAAGGAGATCACTTTTGCCACGTCTATTCAATTACAAATATTTTTTCATTAAAAAAAGAATTACGTGTTGTGCTAAAACATTTTGAGATCTTTTTAAAATTACGGAAGATACTTTTGTTCATTATCTGAAAAAATTTTTATTCGGCATTCAGTTGTGCATTGTACAACATACAATAACTTAATTTGTACGATTGGTCAATTATATTAGGTTTTAACAAATGTTAAATTAATTGGAGAAGATAAATGGAATTAGCTCAATATCTTTCCAGCTTTGATTACGAAGAACGTAAACGCATGAAAATCGGATTGAATGAACTGTTTGAATTACTGATTAAAGATCAGGTACAATTTATTGATATTCGCTTTAAAGAAGAGTACCAGGCCTGGCAATTCCCTTTTGCTAAAAATATTCCGCTTAACGAACTACCTGATCGGCTGTCTGAACTGGACAAAAACAAACTGGTGGTAACGGCTTGTCCCCATTACGACCGGGCCATCATGGCCAGAATTTTTCTGGTTACGCAGGGCTTTAAGGCCCGTTACCTGGTTGATGGGTTGTTAGGCATGGCCAATTTTTTACGCGGTGATAATGCCCGCGACTTACTGCAATTAATCGAAAAATCAGATAACCTTTAAGAAATCGTCCATTATGTTTGTTGAACTATTTCTTTTTTTTCTTTTTAGTTTCTTTTTAAGTATGGTAGGATTAGGCGGGGGTGCATTTTACGTGCCTTTGCTGCTGGCGCTGGGCTACGCTTTTCCGCTGGCATCTTCTACCAGCCTGTTCCTGATTACCGTTACCGGCTTCTCAGCCTTTTCCCGTTTCCAGCGCGCCAAGTTAGTGGACTGGCAGTTGGCGGTAGTAATGGACACTTTTACCGACATCGGCGCCTTTGTGGGAGGATATACCGCCGTTTATTTTGCCAGTCATTATCTGAAAATCGCTTTCGGCGTACTGTTGATTCTGGCGGCGTTATTCATACTGTTCATGCAGGGAAAACAAAAAAATCATCCCGAACCGCGGCAGGGCTTCGGTTATTGGCAGCGAGAATTCGGGGAGTACCGCTACAGCATCTTCGTGCCGGCAATTATTCCCATTACCTTTGCCATCGGCTATTTGTCCGGTGCACTGGGGATTGCCGGCGGTTTGTTGAAAGTACCCATCATGATTCTATGGTTTAGCATACCGGCAAAAGTGGCGGTTGCGACGTCGTCCCTTATGGTTGGGCTTACCGGTCTGCTTGGTTTTAGTGGACATCTTTTTACCGGGCAAATCAACTGGCTTTTGTGTTTTGGGCTGGGAATAGTTGTTTTACTGGGCAGTCAGTTAGGCGCAAAAATTTCTATCCGCTTAGAAGAGCGAAAACTAAAACTTGCCTTAGCCATCATTCTTATTGTCATCGCAATCTGGATGATACTAAGAACTTAAAGTCAGTTGGGCATTTTAGAATAACTAAAACGGTAATCGCAAGCTTGTTTTTTTGAAATGAGCATAGTTGACCGATTGAATTGTTCAATAGTTTAATGAATTATAGAGTTGGTGTCTACGTCAAAGCAAGTAAGAGTTTGAGCGCCCCTCCGCGCTAACTCGCCGAGCCTTGCAGACAAGATGAACTGATCAGTTTAGTAAAATAAACAACACACAGTAATCGGAAACCGGTAACTCCATATCAAAGTCAATTCAAAATTTAAAACTCAAAATTTTTTGAAAGTTCGTTGCTTAAATTTTAGCGGTAGCTTTAAGACCTGGATATCAATAAAAAAGCCGCTCCATCCATCAGACAGAGCGGCTTTTTTCTTTTTTAAAATTTTAATTATTTACGATTGCGAATTTCGGCCTGGGCTGCTGCCAGACGAGCGATTGGCACACGGTAAGGTGAACAACTAACGTAGTTCAACCCGACACGATGGCAGAAATCGATGGAACGAGGATCACCACCATGTTCACCACAAATACCAACTTTTAAATCTGGTCGGGTATTACGGCCTTTTTTAACGCCCATTTCTACCAGCTGGCCCACGCCTTCCTGATCCAGAGTCTGGAAAGGATCATCCGGAAGAATGCCTTTGTCTTCATACTCTTTCAGGAATTTACCGGCATCATCACGACTATAGCCAAAGGTCATCTGAGTCAGGTCGTTGGTTCCGAATGAGAAGAATTCTGCTTCTTCGGCAATACGATCAGCCGTTAAAGCGGCGCGTGGTATCTCAATCATTGTTCCCACTTTGTAATCCACTTTAACGCCCATTTCCTCCATTACCTTCTCAGCCGTGTCAACCACAACCTTTTTCTGATGGGCCAATTCGGCTTTTGTACCAACCAGAGGAATCATGATTTCCGGATAAACCTTAACACCCTCTTTGGTCAGCTGACAGGCGGCTTCCATGATGGCCCTGGCCTGCATTTCAGTAATTTCCGGATAGGTAATACCCAAACGACATCCACGGTGCCCAAGCATCGGGTTGAATTCAGCCAGGGCTTCCACTTTGGCCTTTACTTCTTCTACGCTGACGCCCATTTCTTCAGCCATTTCTTTCTGGCTGGCTTCGTCATGTGGCAAGAACTCATGCAGAGGCGGATCCAGGGTACGCACGGTTACCGGCAGATCGTGCATTACTTTAAAAATACCGTAAAAGTCTTCACGCTGGTAAGGCAATAACTTTTCCAGCGCTTTACGGCGTCCGGCTTCGTCTTCAGCCAGAATCATTTCGCGAACGGCTTTAATGCGGTCGCCTTCAAAAAACATGTGCTCGG
>JAGHBR010000436.1 GCA_021160885.1 Caldisericaceae bacterium | reverse complement strand
TCCTTTTTCACGGGCGACCGTTTGAATAAAATCAGTTATTGAAGTCCACTGATTCGGTGTTTGAGAGCCGGCTATGCTGGAATCTTTTAAAATCAAAATTTGCGGTTCGATCAATGAAATAGAGGTTAATGCTCGCATGGGATCAGTCGGATGTAAAATGAGCTCGGACAGATTATAAACAAAACGTACGGAATTAACTGTAAGTTTGTATTCTTGTTTTTCCGGGACAATGGACAAATGTGACAATTCAAAAGTGCCCAGTCCAATTCTAAAATCCGTTAAATTAATTTTCAGGTTTTTATCGTGCAGGATTTTTTTAAATAAATAGGCTTTTAAAGGATGATCTAACCCACTCACCTTTAAAAAAGATGGCAATGCAATAATGGCAATACCCAAAATTGAAATAACGAAAGATAAGATTAAAATAACTTTTTTCATTAAATTCTAATATTCTTTAACTATTAATCTTCTACGTATTTTCCCTGTATCCGTTCCGCAGAATTGTCAAGTATTTAAAATTATTAAATTAAGCGTTGAATGTCAAAGGAAAGAAATATTTAATTTCATTTGTCAAAAATAATTTACTGGTCTGCTGCTGGTTTAATGGTTTAATGGTTGAATTGGTCGGTGGTCGTAAAAATTTACTAAAGAAGCTCATTCAAAATTCAACACTCAAAATTCAACATTCTCTATAAAAGTGTGATTATGGGCCTACCAATTGTGGCTGCAGCCTGGAAGCCTTAGATTCTTTCGGCCACAATTTCTGCAAGGTCTTTCACCTGAATGCCGGCTTCTGTCTCATTGGAAGCATCCGTCAACATGGTAAGGCAAAATGGACAGGCTGTGGAAATAATTTTAGCTTTAATTTTCTGTGCCTGTTGCAAGCGAGCCCGTCGCACCGCTTCCTGTCCGGGTTCTTCTTCTTTCCACATTTGCGCGCCGCCGGCTCCACAGCAAAAACTGTTTTCACGCGTGTTTGCCATTTCTTTAATAGCTACCTGAGTCACCGCATTTAAAACTTGGCGTGGCGCTTCGAATTCTTTGTTGTGCCGCCCCAGATAACAAGGGTCATGAAAGGTCAGGCCTTCAATCTGTTCGCTTTTAAGCTGCAATTTGTTATTTGCAATCAACTGATTAATAAACTGACTGTGATGAACTACCTGGTAATGGCCGCCAAATTGCGGATATTCATTTTTCAAAGTGTGTAAGCAGTGCGGACAAGTAGTCACAATTTTCTTAACCCCTGCTTCATTCAAATTTTGAACATTTGTTTCGGCCAGCATGGTAAAAAGATACTCATTGCCTGCCCGGCGCGCACTATCTCCGGTACAGCTTTCTTTATTGCCCAAAACGGCAAAATTAACCTGTGCAGCATTCAAAATTTTGGTGAAGGCTTTCGCAATTCGCTGCCCTTTCTGGTCAAAGGCGCCGGCGCAGCCGACCCAGTAAAGAATCTCAAAATCAGGATTTTCTTCCACCGTTGGTACTTTTAAACTTTCATCGGACTTTATCCAGGCTAAACGGTCTTCGTTCATGTTCCAGGGATTGCCGTTACGTTCCATGCCCACAAAAGCATTCTGCAATTGTTTGGGAAATTGGGATTCCATCAGCACCCGGTCGCGCCGAATGCCCAACAAATCGTAAAGCGGTTCGTTACCTACAGGGCAAACCTCAACACAGGCCCCACAGGTGGTACAGGCCCAGAGCGCTGATTCGCTGAGGGCAAAATCTAAAAAAGGTGGTAATTGTTCCTGATCGTTCCACATTAATTCAGCATTCTGGTTTAAAAAATAACGTTTGTTAATCTCCAGAGCCGAAGGACTCAACTCTTTGCCTGTATTGTAGGCCGGGCATACTTCCTGACAGCGGTGACACATAATACAGGCGTAAGCGTCGATTAATTGTCCTTTTTCTAAGTGCGCCAAAGTAGCCTGGCCAAACTGTTCGGACTCTTCGTCTTCAAAGTCAATTGGTTCCTGCAGGCTGTAGCCATCCAACCGTTTTTTAAAGAAAAAATTAATCGGCCCCATAAACAGATGCGTATGCTTACTGTAAGGGAAATAAGGAATAAAGGCCAAAATTAAACCAATAGCCAACCACCAGCTTAAATGGTACAGCACATTTAAGTTTTGGGAAGATATTCCCTTCCAGAGCATTGCCATCAAAGAGGCAGCAGGCTGCCAGGGATCCCCCCCCTGAGAAGCAAGCACAAAGCTCTCCCCCAACCAGCGAAAGCCCACGTGCATTAAGATAAACAGACCAACAATCAGAGAATCTCGCCTGATTCCGGCATTCACCTGCGGCATCAATTTAACGTTTTCCCGAACCTGTAATTTAGGGCTATTAAAAACAAAACGACGTAAAAGAAAGATCGTCATGCCAATGATTGCTAAAACGCTAAAAATGTCCACAAACAAAAGGTACACGTGGCCTACGACGTTATGTCCAAACAACATAAATTCAGCGACAAACGCCTTGATCAAATCATTCAGGTTAACCAGAAAGTATAGCACAAAAGCCCAAGCAATGAAAGCATGAAAAATACTTATTAAAAATCTGGATTTCAGAACCGTATTTTGCAAAATCAAAACTTTTAAGGCCAGCAAAAATCGACGCGTTAATTGAGTTACAGGCAAACTCCCCCGTCCGTTTTGGACGACCTTTACCATGCGTGAAAACGTTTTGTAAGATAAAGTCAGAGAAAGGACAAGTCCGAACACTAAAATGATTTGTTCAACAAAAGAAAGCATAATTTTTCCTTTGTAATAATTTCTTTTAAAAAAGAACGAGATCAGGCTATTTTATTTATTTTCCTAAACATCGCAGCAACCAATCGAACGCCGAATCCAGTGGCGCCCTTATTCAAGAAGTCGATATGTTTTACATCATTGGCCGTACCGGCCATGTCAATATGCGCCCAGGTGGCATCTTCCACAAAAAACTCCAGAAACTTGGCGGCGGTAATGGCGCCTCCCCAGCGGCTGCCAATGTTCTTAATATCTGCAATATCACTTTCTAAATCTTTGCGGTAAATGTCGTCGGTAGGCAGGGGCCAGACCAGATCACCAGATTCTTCTCCTGCCTCATAAAGGGCCTGTCTTAAATCGGGAGAATTTGAGAACACTCCGGCACGTTTATCACCTAAAGCGACCATACAAGCGCCGGTTAAAGTGGCAAAGTCGAGCACAACGGAAGGTTTAAATTCCCGGACAGCGTAAGTCAGGGCGTCGGCCAGGATTAATCGGCCTTCGGCATCAGTATTTAAAATTTCGATGGTTTTGCCTGAAAAAGATTTAATAACATCTCCCGGACGAATGGCGCCTCCCCCCGGCATATTTTCAACCAGAGGTATTACGCCAATCACATTAAAGTGTGGCTTATGGTTAACCACAAAGTCCATGGCACCGATGACAGCCGCTGCGCCGGACATGTCAAATTTCATTTCATCCATATTGGCCGGCGGTTTAATGCTAATACCGCCAGTGTCAAAAGTCACACCTTTGCCCACCAGAGCCACTGTTTTTCGGGCCTGGGGTGGTTGATATTTAATTACCAATAAATAAGGCTCATTATGACTACCCTGAGCCACAGCTAAAATGGCGTTCATGCCCATTTTTTGAAGATTTTCACGGTCGTAGATTTCAACCGAACAATTGTTTTTATTCTTGAAATTCTTAACCACCAATTCTTTGATGTAAGCAGGCGTGGCCACATTAGCTGGTTGGTTTGCCAAATTACGGGCCAGATAAATTCCTGACATTAGTTTGCGGGTTTTAATGACCACCTGCCGATATTTTGGAGAATAATCGTGCTTGCTGCACACAAAAATGTAGCGAGGTTCAATAGATGGGACATTACTTTCTGATTTGTACTCATCAAATGTGTATTGTTTGTAAAGAATGCCTTCTGTTAGTTGTTCGATGATTTTCTGATTACAAACCGGAAAATTTCCTAAAAAAATATGGTTACGTCGACTTTTAACTTCTTTCTGCCTGGTCTCAATCAAGTATCCAATCTCTCTGAATTTATAGAAATCCAAATCAAAAGAATCACCCATACCAACCAATAAAATACGCTCAACACTTTCCAAAAAACGAGGATAAAAAAGGAGGGTTTCTTTAAACTTCCCTTTAAAGTCTTTGGCTTCGCTAAAAAACCATTCCAGATCTTTCTGAACACAGGCCGGAAAAATTGAAAGATCTTTTTTCCTCTTTTTCGTAAATTTCTCAGTCAACATGATAATTAAAAGATGCGAATTCAAGCCATATTCCGGAACCGTTGCAATCTGAAACAAATCTTTTTCCTTTCTTTTTAGTATTTTTCAGGAATCATCTTATTTACAATTAATAAATTTCTTCTTACCGGACTAATGCGATCAACAAACAAAATACCGTTCAAATGATCAATTTCATGTTGTAGTATTCGGGATAACCAGCCCGAGAATTCCTCAGTAAACAATTCTCCTGTTTCATCCTGAAATTTTAATAAAATTTTTTCGGGTCGTTTAACTTCCTCGCGAACTCCCGGAATGGACAGGCAACCTTCTTCCACTACCCACTCGCCTGAAGACTCTAAGATTTCCGGATTAATAAATACTCGCGGATATTCGTCTTCTACCAGCTCCGAAGCATCTACTGCAATAATTTGCTTGGAAATCCCGATTTGCGGCGCCGCCAGGCCAATGCCGTCTTCAACGTGCATTACCTCAATCATGTCACGTGCAAATTTTTTCAGGTCTTCATCAAATTCCGTTATCGGCGCGGCAACTTTCCTTAAAACGGGATCCCCAATGTACCGAATTTTATATTTCATTTAATTAACCTCCAAATATTAAAGCAAAAATATATTAATTTTTTTTAAATTTAAAAAAAATTGTTAAAATTGTAAAAGAAAAGCTCTTTTGCCAGTTATTTCGGGCAAAGGGCTTTTAAATTAAAAAGAAACCTTTGAAAAAATCATTCAGAATGTCATTCCAGCGCAGGCGGGAATCTCTAAGTTGACAGGTTCGGATAATTCCCGATTTTTTAAAAGGTTTCAAAAAATAAAAATTTGGAATTTAAAGCTTACACAGCAGAATGAATGGCAAATGCAGGAAATTCCCAGATGACGGCAAAAATATGGGAAATCAGGAGGCAGTCAATTCCCAAGATAAAGCAACACTTTCTCTGCATGTACACCTGTTTTCAAAGCTTTAAACTGATAACTCAGTAAAAAAAATCCGGTCTGCAATCACCTACAGACCGGATTTTTCAACAGTTTAAAAAGACTATAGTTTCAATCAATCTTCAAAATTCATGTTTTCTTCAAAATCATCGGTGTATTTAGAAGAAATCGTTTGCCGGATAACGCAGACTTTGATTTGCCCGGGAAACTCCATGGATTCACGAATTTTATTGGCAATATCGGTAGAAAGCACCTGAGCTTGTTCATCCGAAATTTTATCGGGCTCCACAATTACGCGAATTTCGCGCCCGGCAGAAATAGCGTAAGTTTTGGCCACGCCATCAAAGGAATTACCAATTTCTTCCAATTTTGTAATCCGCTTGGTGTAGGCTTCCAGCGTATCTCTACGGGCGCCAGGGCGGCTGCCGCTAATCTTGTCCGCAGCGGTAACCAGTACAGAAATCGGATGAATGGGTTCCGCTTCTTCATGGTGGGCTAAGATGGCATTCTTTACAATCTCATGTTCATTGCAGGCTTCGGCCAGTTCCAGGCCCAGGGTAACATGGCTGCCTTCTGAATTGTTGCTTACGGCTTTGCCGATATCATGGAACAATCCGGCTCTGCGGGCCAACTTAACATTAAAGCCCAATTCCGCAGCCATGGAACCGGCAATGTAAGCCACTTCCTTTGAATGCTGCAACATATTCTGACCATAACTGTAGCGATATTTTAAACGCCCTAAAGCTTCTCTCATCTTAGGATGCACATTGGTTATTTTTAATTCACGCAGAGTCTCATCTGCAGCCCGTTGTATGGAACGGTTGACTTCTTTTTTGGCGCGGCTTACCATTTGCTGAATGGTATTGATATTAATCGTTTTACCTTTAATCAGATATTCCATGGCCAGACGGGCAATTTCTCTGGCAACCGGATCATATCCTGAAAGGACAATAAGCTCCGGAGTATCATCCACAATCACTTTTACGCCGGTTGCTTCTTCAAAGGCGCGAATATTGCGACCTTCCCGCCCGATGATCATGCCTTTAAACCGTTCGCTGGGCAACTCCACTGTGGAAAGGGTGGATTCCATGGTAAATTCATAAGCTAAATTTTCAATCGCCTGGGCAATAATTTCTTTTGCCTCCCGCTGGGCTTTTTCTTTGGCTTCTTCTTTAATTTCCTTAACTAACTGAACGGCTTCTAATTTGGCCTGACTTTCAAGATTTTTCATCAATTCTTTTTTAGCTTCGTCAATTGTTAAGTTAGTGATTTTTTTCAGTTTTTTATTTTGTTCGTCAATCAGGGCATCCACTTTTTTGTGCTTTTCGTAAAGCAGCTGTTCCAGTTCATTGATTTTTTTCTCTTTGTTTTCAAGGCGTGCTTCAATAATCTTGAGTTGTGTTTCTTCGCGGCGCAGCGCTTTTTCACGCCGAATATTTTCATTTTCCAGGCGAGCCGCTTTTTCTTCTTTTTGTTTGATCTCTTTCAGAAAAGAATTTCGCTTTCGCTGCAATTCCTGTTTTAATTTGTAATGGCTATCCCGCCGAATTTTTTCCGCCTGTTTTTTAGCCTGTTCAATTATTTGATTGGCTGTTTGTTTTTTACCCCGCAAATATAAATTAAAAAAAACAATGCCAAGTCCAATTCCCACAATTAGCCCAGATAAAACAGCTATGATTATGTTTATGTCAAAATTAGTTGTCATTTTTTCCCTCACTTGAATATTCTAACCACATTAGTACAAACTAAACCGACGTTCCAATTAAAAGTTTCGGTAATTATTTGACTGAATTTAATAAAAATAGCGGTCATACAACAAATAAATATTCGTTTGACACTTTGGGGGGAGATTTCAATCAAAAAAGGTAGCTCACCGGAGCTACCTTCTAAACAGATTCTATTTTGATGATCCTTATTCGCCGTGAATGCGTTTTTTCTTTTCCAGTAATTCTTCTTGGGTTTCCTGATGATTCGGATCTGGCTGGCAAGCGTCCGTGGGACAAACAGCAGCACACTGCGGCTCATCATAGAAACCAACACATTCGGTGCAAAGATCCGGATCAATTGTGTAAATTGGATCACCTTCACTAATCGCCTCATTTGGGCATTCAGGTAAGCATGCATCGCATGCAATACAATCTTCTGTGATGTAAAGTGCCATGGTCACTCCTTTTTATTTAGTTAGCTTCTGCGAACTTTAATCTATTAATTTAAATCCAACCTTTAATATTACTTGAAATTCTTCAACTTTACCATCTTTTACCGAACCACGCTGTTGAACTACTTCGAACCAGCTTATGGCTTTTAGTGATTCCGATGCTTTTTTAATGGCATTTTCAATAGCCTTTTCATAACTCTCATTCGATGTTCCAACAATCTCGATCATCTTGTAAACAGTGCTCATTCTAGCCTCCTAAAATTAATTCGCCCCAATATAATAAATGTTTAAATTTAAAACAATGATTTTATTCCTCTTTTCTTCTCTACATCAGGTTTTGCTTAACGTCATTTTTTTCAAGTTCTTTAACAATTTGTTTTAATTCTCTAATGACTTTTTTCAATACCTGGCGATTCTTCTCAACATTGGAAGTCTTAACTTCTTTTTCTGTTAATGGTTCACTTTTTTTTCTGATTTTTGTTTTTACCGGCAAATCTGATTTTTGAATATGGTATTTTTGATTTAATAAATTGTTCGCGCCTTTAATTGTAAATCCTCGTTGATACAATAAATGTTTGATTTCTGAAATGATTTTTAAATCACGGTCACTATATTGTCGAATGCCTCCTGCGGATTTTTCTGGATTTAAAACATCAAAGACTGTTTCCCAGTAACGCAGTACAGATTGGGGCAAATCAAAAT
The DNA here is from genome assembly GCA_021160885.1 of Caldisericaceae bacterium. Classification (GTDB taxonomy): domain Bacteria; phylum Calditrichota; class Calditrichia; order Calditrichales; family Calditrichaceae; genus Caldithrix. The sequence continues at coordinate 5,496 of JAGHBR010000436.1, read as the reverse complement.
AATCGGCAACCTGTCCAATGGTGTAGTTAGGTTTCTTTTCACTCATATTCTTCTCAATGTAAAATCATAGCTATTCAAATATTACATCTTATTCTATAAAAATCAATTTTTTGTGAATAGGTTTTAATTAATTGATTGGAAAGCTACCTCTCAGGTTACAATATTAAACTTTTCAGTACCATTTTCGGGATTTTCGAAAAATGGTAACAGAAAATCTTCTTGACTCATGTTTTAGAAAAATTTATTTTGCACTTTACTTTTGGCATTTTAGGGTTTAAAAAACTTGGAGTTCTTATGGAAAAGCAAAAGTTCAAACCTTATGTTCCCGCCGATTCTCAATTAAGCGAGCTAACCTTTAAAGCCATTATTCTTGGTGTAGGCATGGCGATTGTATTGGGCGCTGCAAACGCCTACCTGGGGATGAAAGCAGGATTAACGGTTGCAGCCACCTTTCCGGCGGCTGTAGTGGCCATGGCAGCTTTACGTGTTATGAAGGGCAATATTCTGGAAGAAAACATCGCCCGTACAACCGCCTCTGTTGGCGAAGCCCTGGTGGCTGGCGCCATTTTTACCATTCCTGCTTTTGTCATTAGCGGGGTTTGGGATCATCTGCATTACATTGAAAGTACATTAATCATGCTGATTGGTGGTACACTCGGAGTGCTGTTTGTAACCATTCTGCGTCGTAGTATGGTAGAAGAAGCCGATTTGCCATTTCCGGAAAGCGTAGCGGCTGCCGAAATCGTAAAAGCCGGGCAGGGGGGACAAACCGGCGCCGGTGCCGTTTTTGCCAGCATGGGCCTTGCTGCCATCTGGGAATTGTTCAAAAACTCCAATGGCATTCAGCTAATTAAAGATTACGCGCACGACTTTTTTCAATTCAGTCAATCCAAAATCGAAATGTTAGGCCAAAAGGTCACCTATGGCGGCGGTTTTCTATTCGAAACACCGGCTGCTTCTCCGGCTTTAACCGGTGTTGGTTTTATTGTTGGTCTGCGTGTGGCGGCTGTTTTATTTGCCGGAGCGGTTATGGGCTGGATTGTGTTGGTGCCATTGGGCATTTTCGCTAACCCTTCATTAGCGGCTCACGTGGCCAATGGTCACTCCTGGCTTGATGTGGCTACTGAGGTCTGGTTAAAACAAATCCGGCCCTTTGCCGTAGGCACCATGATCGTGGCGGCTTTTTACACACTTTACAACCTGAAGGACTCCTTAATTGCCGGTATTTCAAAAGCCATTCGTGATTTACAGGCTAAAAAAGAACACAAAGGCGAAGTCTCTCGTCTGGAAATTGATCTCGATTTCAAAAAAGTAGTTATTGCCATCATTGGCTTAGCCATTCCCATGTTCATTTTGTACGAGTACTTTGCTCATTCCTATTTTAGCGCTTTCATTTTAACCGTTATTTTGATTGTGCTGGGCTTTTTATTCGCAGCAGTCGCCGGTTACCTTGTAGGATTGGTAGGAAGTTCCAACAACCCAATTAGCGGTCTTACGTTAAGCTCCTTATTAATTGCCGCCGTTTTATTGGTCGCGCTTGGAGTTAAAGGAACACATGGCGTTTTAGCCGTACTTGGGGTTGCCGGTGTTATTTGTACATCAGCAGGCATTGCCGGCGACATGACACAGGATTTAAAGGTGGGGCACATTTTGGGTGGAACGCCCTGGAAAATGGAGCTGGCTGAAATCATTGGCGTAATTGTTGCCGCTCTAGTACTGGTCTTCCCCATGATTGCCATGGATCAGGTTTACCACATTGGTAGCGCTGAGTTGCCTGCCCCGCAAGCCGGTTTAATGGCTTTAATGGCCAAAGGCATCGTTGGTGGCGAAATGTCCTGGCCGCTGGTTTTGGCCGGTATGTTTTTTGCTCTCGGGCTGATCATGATCAGCTCTCCCTCACCGATGTTAATCGCCGTGGGCATGTACCTGCCGTTTCACTCTACGGCCGCCATATTTGTGGGCGGTGTTATTCGCTGGATTTTGGACACGATATTGAAAAAACGCAATGCTTCTGAAGAGGAACGTGTAAAAGCTGAAAACAAGGGGGTTCTGATTTCGTCAGGGCTGATTGCCGGTGAGGCCTTAATGGCCGTAATACTCGCTTTTGTCGTGCTGGGCGAACGCCTGTCAGGAGTTGAACGCATTTTTAATGGCCAACCTGTAAGTTCTTTAAAATATTTTGCGATTCATGGACTTGGCGTGGAAAATCCCAGCGTAATTGTTGGCTTGTTAGTTTTTATTGGGCTTATTTACTTACTGGTCAATGTGCCGTTGAAGGCAGCTAAAAAATAAGCGGCAATTATCGTACGAATGCCTGGCCTCCCTTTCCCATTCAAAAGAAGGGGAGGCTTTTAATAGAAACCTTTGAAAAAATCGGGGATTCTTCACACCTGTCATTCCGCACTTTATGCGGGATCTAATATTTACAATAAGTTAGAGATTCCAGCCTGCGCGGGGATGACATTCTTAATGATTTTTTTCAAAGGTTTTTTAATATCGAATTTCCTTAAAATTTATGATAATCAGTGCGGATGAAATGTTAATATGGAAGAAAAAGACTTTTTTCAGTTAATACCTGTACGGCAGTTTGACTGGCAAATTGAAGAAAATTCACAACGCGTCATCGTTTTGAGGCCGAAATACATTTCCAAATGGGCTAAAAAAATTATGAAGCCTTTTAGCAGGGAAAGTTATTTTAAAATCAAACTGGATGCCATTGGCAGCCAGGTCTGGCAAGCCTGCGATGGTCAAAACACGGTTGAACAAATTTTCAACCAGTTAAAGCAAGCTTTTCCTGATGAAAGCAATTTAAAAGAACGTTTTACGCTGTTTTTAAAACAGTTAAGCCGTGAAAAATTCATCATCTTCCTGCAAAAAGTCGATGAAACTTCTAATCCTCCTGAAGAATAATTTTTTTCTGTGAACTCTCAATGATCTTGCCGATCACCTTAACTTCAAATGGATACCCACTTTTTGATAATTCTTTTTGCAAGATTTTTGCATCTTTTTCTGGCATGGCCATCAGCAAGCCGCCGTTCGTCTGTGGATCGAACAGGGCACTATATTTTGGATCGCCAGGGTCTTTTTTTAAGAGCATATTTTCCTGCGCAAAAATTCGATTGCCATGCAAACCGCCCGGCCATAAAGAATAATCCTCAAAGAAAGCTTCAAAAGCCTTAAAACGCGGGATGTCTTCTAAGCTCAGCAAGGCCGAATATTGCTCATTACTTAACATCTCCATCAAATGCCCGGCCAGCCCAAATCCTGTAACATCGGTACAGGCATGCACATTTAAATCAAATTCTCTGGCCAGACGCACCGGTTGGGCATTGATGATCAACATGCTCTCCACAATTTCTTCCTCGAAACGAGCGGGACACTTTCCCTGTTTGATGGCCGTTGAAACCACGCCCGTGCCAATGGGTTTGGTTAATACCAATACATCATCCAGTTTAACGGTATCATTACGCCAGATCTTTTGAGGATGAACTGTACCCGTTACAGCCAGGCCATATTTAATCTCCAAATCCTGAATGGAATGACCGCCGGCAATTACTACCCCAATCTCAGCCGCTTTGTCAATTCCACCTTGTAAAATTTTGCTAACCACATCCGGTTTCACCTTGCCCTGGTGGAAGGCCAAAATGTTCAAAGCTACAAACGGTTCGCCGCCCATGGCAAAAACATCACTTATGGAATTGGCCGCGGCAATTTGCCCATACAGATAAGGATCATCTACAATCGGTGTAAAAAAATCCAGCGTATTGATAATAGCCAAGTCCAGAGTTAGCTGGTACACACTGGCATCATCACCGGTTTGGTGCCCCACTAATAGTTGGGGATGGCCAACAAAATTTAACGGTTGCATAATCTTATCCAGAACCTCTGGATGAATTTTGCTTGCTCAACCAGAACAGGAGACTAATTGCGTTAAGCGGATTTGTTCCATTTAAAACAACCTCTTCCTTTTGCTTAAAAATTTTGTTAAAGCCACTGTTAAAGGCTCATCTGTAAAAAGTAATTGATATTCAATATTGTTTTTACTTGTTTCCAACTGGTACACTTTCAAAAACTGTTGCATCCGATTGCGATACTGTTCTTTTATTAAATAGGGCTGGGTTTTAATTTTTTCTTCATTTTCCAGATCTTTAAATAGTACATTTCCCTTAAAATTAAATTCTACTTCCTGGCGATCTAAAATCTGAAACACAATCACTTCGTGCTGATCATGACGAAAATGCTTAAGCCCTTTTAAAACACTGTGAGGATCATCCAAAAGGTCAGAAATTAAAATGACCAGACCTCTGCGCCGAAATTGCTTGGCGATTTGATGCAAAGCCACGGCAATTTGTGTGTCGTTGCCCAATTGCGCATTTTCTATTTGATTGATGATCTGTTTTAAATACGATCTAATAGAGCGCGGACGCATGTGCAGTTTAACAGCCTCGTCAAACAATACTAAACCTGTGGCGTCACGTTGCTGTAACAACAGATAGCTCAGACCAGCCGCCAGATAAGAGGCATACTGCCATTTAGTGATCTTATGGCTAGTAAAGTCCATAGATTTTGAAGTGTCCAGCAGCAAATAGCTGCGAAGATTGGTTTCTTCTTCAAATTGCTTAATGTAAAAGCGATCGGTACGGGCATAAACTTTCCAATCCACAAAACGCAGGCTGTCACCGGTCATGTAAGGCCTGTGCTGCGAAAACTCGACGCTGAAGCCGTGAAAAGGACTTTTGTGCAAACCGGTAATGAAACCTTCCACCACGGCCCGGCTGATCAATTCAAGATTGCCGATTTTGGAGAGAAAATGCGGATCGAGTAAATTTAAAGGTTCAGTTTTCTTCATTCTGCCCTGTTATTCTTATATTGAAGCAGGAAAATAAAGATATTTAAGATATGATGCAATGTAATTTGGGGAAAGCCTAATAAACAGGCTGGTGTAAAAATCATGTGCAGAGACAGTTCTGTTTTTACAACTTAAAAATCAGTTTCCAGCTGAAAGTGTTTGCAAGTATCGGTTAAATCTACTTCTTTATTTCTGATTTTACAGAGGTAGTAAAAATCGTCATCACCGTGTGAAGTGGCTTTAATATAGGTTTGGCGAAACTTGCAAAACTGACAAATTCGCATATTCACTTTTCTGGCGTTCTGAATATCGTGATGTCGTTGTAAAATGGGAGCAATTACTCGTAACATGCTACGTAATCGGACAATCATCTGCCGAATGCGCACCAGTGCCACAATCTGAACGATCAATAAAATCACAAAAGCGCCTAATAAAATAGTTAACAGGTCTAACATCTCGCTTTGTCCAATCGTTTTTTCCTTATTAACGCAAAAATTCAGATTACAGTTTCAGATTTTTTAAATTTTGGATCGAATCCTGCACCATATTCCAATTTTCGTACTCAAACATCAAACACTTTAGTAAATCTGGTTTTAATTTTACAAGATTTAATATTTCAGACCAGGGCAATTCCCCAAGTAGCAGCG
>JAGHBR010000240.1 GCA_021160885.1 Caldisericaceae bacterium | reverse complement strand
GGGCCGCCATCCTCTGGAAAGCGTTGAGTCAATTGCCAGAAAAAGACCGAGAAATCATTGTCATGAAGGAGTTCAACGATTTTTCCTATCAGGAAATTTCCGATGCTCTGGAAATTCCACTTGGCAGCGTGATGTCCCGACTTTATTATGCACGAAAAAAATTATTAAAAAAATTACAACAATTTGAGGGCGATTTATGAATTGTGAAGAAGCTCGTTTTTTAATGATGGGCTACTTGGACGGAGAACTGACTGAAGAACAAAAAGAAGCATTTCTGCAGCATGTAAATCAATGTCCTGATTGCCAGGCTGAATGGCGGGGATTTAAAAGTTTAAAGGAGGAAACCGGTAAGATGAAATTCCGTGCATTGCCTGAAATGTTTTGGGATGATTACTGGCAACATGTGTACAATAAAATTGAACGCGGCATCGGCTGGATTTTCTTCAGCCTTGGGGCCATTATTGTTCTTGGGTTTATCGGTTATGAATTTTTAAAAGATTTTCTGTTGAATGCCCAAGAACCTTTGCTATTGCGAGTAGGCGTAGGCCTTTTAGTTTTTGGATTCATCATCATTTTTGTTTCCGTCTTGCGCGAAAAACTGATGGTTCGATCGCATGATAAATATCGGAGGATTGTTCGATGATTATTTCAACATCTGATAAAATACCTGGATATGAAGTAGTGCAAATTTTAGGTATTGTAGAAGGCAACACCATTCGGGCCCGCAATTTAGGTCGCGATATTTTAGCTTTTTTGAAAGGCATAATCGGCGGTGAAATTGAAGAGTACACCAAATTAATGGCCGAATCCAGAGAACAGGCTTTAGACCGCATGAAAGCAATGGCTACAGGCCTTGGCGCCGATGCCGTGATTGATGTTCGCTTCTCCACCTCTTACATCATGGCCAGCGCAGCCGAGATACTGGTTTATGGAACGGCCGTTAAGCTGAAGAAAAAATAAGCTGGTATTGGAGAAATGGTTAAATAGTTAAATAGGTGGATGGCTGAATGTAAGTAACAGGTTACGTGTCACTCGTCACTCGTCACTTGTTACGCGTTACGTGTCACTCCTTATTTGTTGAGTTATGTTCTATTTCGCATATTGATTTAATAGGATTTCGGCTGTCCATTTAGCGGCCTTAGCCACAACCTCAGGACACTTTGCGCCCGTGCTTTTGCGTACATTTTTACAAATAACACTGCCATACTCAGTTACAAATTTTCTGTGAACTTTATGGATTAATTCATGTGCCAGAGAATTATCGCCAAAGCGCTCCGTTCCAAAGACATATCCAATTATCATGCCCGAACCGGTAAATGCCCCACAACTGGCAGAGGAATCCGGTGTCGCACCACCATCCAGGCAGCTTGCCGCCCGGAACAGCTCATCATCCACCGGAACAAAGTCTATCGCATCCTGCAGGGCAGCTACAGTACAACGGGCACAGCCCCTATGCTTTTTTTCATATTGATACCCGAGATCATAGGCCTTTTGAATAATGGTATCTGTCTTGTTTTCAATATCAATCCGACTGTTTTTATCCGGACCAACAAAACCAGTTTTATTTTTTGTATCGGCAAGTAAGTTGATTTTGTTGCCCCCCAAGACGGCAATGCCTAACGCAGCGTATTTCAGGAATTGACGTCTGGAATTTAAAAATTCTTCTACCTCTTTCATATTTTCACTCCTTCATTACATATTGCCTGGATTAAAAACGCCTAAATCCGTAATTCAATCATCATCCCTTTGCAAAGGTACTCAATTCAAATCCACTTAGCAGCCAAATCTATTCCATCGTTAACGTCCGTACTTTCCTGAAATTCAAGGCTTTAAGATAAGATCACAATATAAAAAATAATAAATTCACATACAAGCTCGATTCAGCTTGGGGAAAATTCAACTAAATTCAGCAATACAAACTAATTAATCCAGAATTACGTTTCGTCTTTCAGGTCGAGTTTTAAAGTTAAAATAAGCATCATCTATTTTAAAATAATGTGGTTAATTTGATATGAAAGTCCATATTTTGTCACTACAAAGATAGAAACGTACCGCAGGCTTCATCTTGCGATTAAATTGAATAGCTAATTGGTGATAGAATTGAATAAAATTTCACAGATGATTATTCGTAAAGTGGGAAATTAGAACTAAAAAAAGAAGTGCATTCAAAATTTACCATTCAAAACTCAAAACTTTCTGCGCTTTCGCTATGTTATTTCTGGACTTTAAAATTTTAGCACTCAATTTAACAGACCATAAATCAACCCCAGTGCTCCACCGATCAAAATACCCGTGGTAAAGCCCTGCAAGCCCTGTCGCGTAAGAATCCAGGGGCGACTGCTCTTCTTCAACTCTTTTCGGTAAAGGTCAGCCACCTCATCCAATTTTTTTTGATAATCATTAACCATCAATTGCAAGGTATCGGCATTACTTTGCAGCCTGGCCCGAATCAAAGCCTGGGTTTCAATCTGTCTTTGCAGATTTTGTATCAGGCTGTCCAGAATCATCTGTCGCTTTGCCACCAGTGTATCTGTTTCCTGCAGCGCACGGGTTAATGCTTCAATTTTTTGTAAGCTGGTTTGTAAATCCCGTTCGCACTCATTTAAAGCCTGCCTTAATTGTTCGCGTGTTTGAGCCAACAACAGGCCCGACAAAATTATTAATAAAAAAAGACTTTTAACTGCTTTCATCTTGATCATTCCTCAATCAATCGGTAGCCGTCGATTTCAATATCTTTCTTCTCATCAACAGAGATTTCTTCCTTGGGTGGCAGATCCGAAGATAATAGTTTTTTCCGACGTTCACTTCTTTCCTTTGC
>JAGHBR010000356.1 GCA_021160885.1 Caldisericaceae bacterium | reverse complement strand
GTGCTGCCGTTAACCATCTTGAGTGGTTTAATGATGGTACGCACGTTTATTATTTTTCATGATACCTGTCATGGTTCTTTTTTCAAAAGTAAAACATTAAATAAGTGGATTGGCCGTTTAACAGGTTTGCTTACCTTTACACCGTTTGAAGAATGGCGTCAGGCACACAATTACCATCATGCTTCTTCTGGCGATTTAGATCGCAGAGGCACAGAGGATGTGTGGACCATGACTGTAGAAGAATATCAAAAAGCATCGTAGTTAAAAAAACTGGGTTATCGTCTTTATCGCCATCCTTTGATCATGTTTGGCTTTGGACCTTTTTTTATGTTTTTAATTTCCAACCGCTTACCTGCTCGCTCTTCTAAACCGAAAGCAAAACGAAGCGTCTGGTTAACCAACCTGGCCATTGCAGGATTAATTAGCGTAGTAAGTCTGCTCATTGGCTGGAAAACGTTTTTAATGATTCAAATTCCTACCATGTTTATTGGTGGCGTAGTGGGCATCTGGTTGTTTTACGTACAACATCAATTTGAAGATACCTACTGGAGTAATGGAGAATCATGGGATGTGGTACAGGCTTCAATTCAGGGTAGTTCTTATTATCAATTACCAGCAGTGTTACATTGGTTAACCGGTAATATTGGTTATCATCACATTCATCATTTACGTTCAGGGATTCCCTTTTACAACTTACCGGCCTGTCATCAGGAAGTTGAGCTGTTTAAACAGGTCGCTCCGCTAACCATTAAACGTAGCTTAAAATCGGTAAAGTTACATTTGTGGGATGAACAAAGAAAAAAACTCATTGGTTTTAAAGAATTAAAAGCAGCTTAAGAATAAATCCCAAAATGGTTTGTGGAATTAAATCGATTCTGGAGATTTAAAACCGTGCTTGAAAGCGCTCGTAGCAGAACTTTCAAAATAAAAAGGTATCCTGACGGATACCTTTTTTGAATGGGTAAAGGAAAATTTGTTGAGGTTTTGATTGAAGGGCTTTTTAAAAATTAAACTTTTAATAAACGAGCGTTAAATGCGACCACTACTGTGCTTAAAGACATTAGAACTGCACCCATGGCCGGACTTAAAACAATTCCGGCTGAGTACAATACCCCGGCAGCCAGAGGGATGGCCAGCGCATTGTAACCGGTAGCCCAGATTAGATTTTGCACCATTTTTCTGTACGTTGCCCGGGCCAGGCTAATAATAGCCACTGCATCCAGAGGATTACTATTCACCAGCACAATGTCCGCTGTTTCTACAGCCACATCTGTTCCTGCTCCAATTGCAATTCCAACATCTGCGGTGGCCAGAGCCGGAGCATCATTGACTCCATCTCCGGTCATGGCAACAATGTATCCCTGATTCTGAATTTCCTTAACTTTATCCGCTTTTTGTTCAGGTAACACCTCGGCAAAATATTGGTCTAACCCTAATTTCTGGCTAACAAATCGAGCAACTTTTGGATTATCACCGGTCAACATTATGGTTTTAATACCCATTCGGTGTAGCGTTCGAATGGCTTCGAACGACTCTGGTCGAATTTCATCAGCCAGAGCAATAGCCCCTAATACCGTGCTGTTTTCTAAAACATAGACCACGGTTTTGCCCTGGTCAAACAATTCACTTACCAGTTCATAATCAACCTGCAAATTTTTTTCCTTTAAATAATTCGGGCTAACAACCATAATTTGTCGGTCATCGACCTTTCCAGCAGCCCCCTTACCTGGTATCGCTTTAAATTCCTTTACTTCGATTTTATTTTTAGCCTTGTTACTGATTGCCCTGGCAATAGGATGTTCAGAATGCATTTCTACACTTCCAGCAAAGTTTAAGAGCTCATCTGTACTCATGGATTGATTAAAAATGACCACGTCGGTTACACCGAATTCGCCTTTGGTTAAAGTACCTGTTTTATCGAAAATAACAGCCTGTAAATTACGTGCCTTTTCAAAAGCAGCCCGGTTACGAATTAATAATCCACGAGAAGCTGACAATGCGGTTGAAACAGCTACCACCAGTGGTACGGCCAGTCCCAGAGCATGGGGACAGGTAATAACCATTACCGTGACCGTTCTTTCCAGCGCAAAGGCCAGGTCTTTCTGCAGCATAGCTGTCCAGACAAAAAATGTTACTCCACCCGCAAAAATGGCGATCATGGTCAACCAGAAGGCAGCTCGGTTGGCTAAATCCTGTGTTTTGGATTTACTTTCCTGGGCCTGTTTTACCAGCTCAATGACCTGGGACAAAAAAGAATCTTTTCCGGTCCTTTGTACTTCAATAATTAATGATCCTTCTTCATTAATGGCCCCGCCAATTACCTTGTCCCCTTGCCCTTTAAACACCGGTTTAGACTCTCCTGTTAACATGGATTCATTAACCGAACTTTCTCCGCTAACAACCACGCCATCCACAGGAACCTTTTCTCCTGGTTTTACCAGAACCTGATCTCCTGGAGACAGTTTGTTTAAAGGGACGTCCACAATTTGTGCTTCGTCAATGATTTTGTGGGCTTCTGAAGGCATCAATCGTGCCAGTTCTTCCAGAGCCCTGCTGGCGCCCATGACCGATTTCATCTCGATCCAGTGACCTAACAGCATGATGTCAATTAAAGTAGCTAATTCCCAGAAAAAGATTTTTCCCTGTAAACCAAATACCACCGAGGCGCTGTACACATAAGCCACCGTTACGGCCAGCGAAATCAGCGTCATCATTCCTGGGGACTTCTTTTTTAACTCATTTACCAGACCCTTTAAAAACGGCCAACCACCGTAAAAATAAATCAGACTGGAGAATAGAAAGCCAAGGAATAAATCACCTTTAAAGCGCAGAGCAAAACCGAGAAACTCCTGAATCATTGGCGATAAAATCAGAACCGGAATGGTCAAAATTAAACTGATCCAGAAACGCTTGCGAAAATCAGCAACCATGTTAGCGTGATGATCATGATGCCCATGTTTTACTTGACTTCCCTTATGCCCATGCTCGTGTCCGTGGCCCGAAGGCCCTGATTTGTTGGCAACATGGTCTTGAGCATGGTTTTTGTGATGCTGCTCCATGGGCTCATCGTGATGTTCATGTTTGGTTTGTGACCCCTCGCCGGTCAAAGGATGCCGGGAATGAACGTTCTGTTCTGATTTTTCTCTTTTCTTTCCATTCATGATCTCACCCACCATGCTTAAGTTAATAGATCGTTTTTCATGCGCTCAAATTCTGCTTTACTAATTTCGCCACGCGCATAGCGGTTTTTTACAATTTCGAGTGGATCCTGGTCAAGTGAATCACCTTTATTATTTTGATTTTGATTCAGCCGAATAACAAACCAGATCCCAACAGCGATGAGGATTAAGCTAATAATCCATCCAAATCCCATTCCAAATCCCATCATCATTTTCTCCTTTTTAAATTGATTTTATCAATATCTACGAAGACCATCTTCGTAAGATTTTAAGTTCGTTTAATATGATGCATGGATCATGCCAGCTTTTCTGAAACAGCATTAATTTGTTAATTTTCTGTAAGTTACATCGTTTACTAACAATGCCAGCTCGTTACCATAGTAAGCACTTTGTAGAAT
>JAGHBR010000345.1 GCA_021160885.1 Caldisericaceae bacterium | reverse complement strand
GAATTGTAATTTACAAGATTGCTTACATTTATCAGGCCATCCCGAATCATCGGGATGGCTTTTGTATCTTTAGAGCTTTTTGCATGAATGGCAAAAATGTGTTAGAACTTTCAATATTTTTTGCAATATATCCTGATCCTCTTTTACTTTACTAAAAATTTAAGGAACAGATGTCGGGCTTTATTCAAACGTATCAAAATCATTTTAAGGAAACAGTAAAACTGGCCTATCCGGTTTCCATTGCGCACCTGGGCCATGTGATGTTAGGCGTGGTCGACAGCATGATGGTTGGACATGTAGGAGCCGATTCACTGGCGGCTGCGGCTCTGGTCAATGGCGTGGCCTTTCTCTTCCTGGTTTTTGGTCTGGGACTTTCGCTGATAATTACGCCGCTGGTGGCCATTGCCCGGGGAAAAAAGGATTTTCCCGCCTGCGGGCAGGTACTTCAGAATGGTTTGTGGTTTAACATCTTTTTTACCAGCGGTCTGGCTATTATTGTTTTTTTTACGGTTCCATTTTTACACCTTTTGAATCAACCGCCGATCGTTGTTGATTTAGCCATCCCTTACGCGCGCATTATTGGCTTAAGTTTTGTGCCATTTGTGGTTTTTCAATCAGCCAAGCAATTTTTAGAGGGATTGAGCATTACCAAACCGGCCATGTACGTTATGTTATTAGCTAATCTGGTGAATGTATTTGGGAACTGGTTGTTGATTTTTGGACACTGGGGATTACCTGCACTAGGGTTGACAGGGGCAGGAATTTCTACCTTTTTAACCAGAACCGTACAGGCAGCGGCTTTGCTGGTCTTTTTACGCTACAGCACAAGATTTCAACCTTTTCAAATTTCGTTTGCCTTGAAGGGTTTAGATCGGGAAAAAGTGAAACAGATCATCCGCCTGGGTATTCCAACCGGATTTCAGCACTTTTTTGAAGTCGGCGCATTTTCATTCTCGGCCATAATGATTGGCTGGTTGGGCAGCAAGCCTTTAGCCGCGCATCAAATCGCGCTAAGCATGGCTTCTCTGTCGTTCATGATTACCCTGGGGATTGCGGCTGCCGGTACCATTCGTGTGGGACATTTTTACGGCAAAAAAGATGCTGTTAATGTCAGACGAGCCGGCCTGGCAACGGCGCTGCTGTCCGTAACCCTGATGAGTTGCTTTGGATTAATTTTTATATTATTGCGCCATCAATTACCCATGTTTTTTGTAAAAGACAGTGCTGTTATTGAAATCGCCAGTTCGTTGTTGATTATTGCCGCACTATTTCAGATTTCGGATGGTGCACAGGCAGCAGGAATAGCCATTTTACGCGGCCTGACCGATGTAAAAGTTCCCATGGCGCTTAGCTTTGTAGCCTACTGGATTTTAGGACTGCCGGTTGGTTATGTTTTAGGTTTTTCTTTAAATTTAAATGTAAACGGCATCTGGATGGGATTTTTAAGCGGATTAACCTTTGCCGGTCTTGCTTTTTTAATCCGTTTTTTTACAATATTAAAAAAATGGTCGTTTCAAAATATAAAGACCAATATTTCGAATTAAACCAATTTTTAAACAGGGAGGAGCAACCATGAAAGCTAAAGCATCATTTACCTTAACCCTGTTCCTTGTATTTTTCGTTTTTGTCCATATTAAGGCAGGAGATGACGCCATGATCAATGATTTACCCATCCAATACGAAGAGCTTACAGCAACTGATTTTCCCGTTGCTTTGAAGAAAGCCTCCAAAACTTGTCTGATTCCTATGGGCATTATGGAAAAGCATGGCCCCCATTTGCCCATCGGCACCGATTTGATCAACATCAGGGCCATTGCTTTAGCCGCTGCAGAACGGGAATATGTAGTTGTCTTTCCGCCCTATTTTGTCGGCCAGATTTTTGAAGCAAAACATCAACCAGGCACCATAGCTTACAGTCATGAACTAATCTGGAATTTTTTGCAGGAAACTTGCGATGAACTGGCGCGCAATGGTTTTGAAAAAATATTACTGGTTAATGGACATGGCGGCAATAACCGTTTTCTAGATTATTTTTGTCAGGCGCAATTGGAAAAAGAACGCGATTATGTGGTTTACCTTTACCGAGAACCACAGGATGAAGCCTTTGAAAAAAAGATTCAGCAAAAGCAAAAATCAGGATTTGACTATCATGGTGGGGAATTGGAAACTTCACTGATGATGGCCCATCGCCCGGAATTGGTAAGGTTAAACTTTGTAACAAAGGAGTCAGGCCAAGATCAGCATCGACTGGATAATTTGTCAAATGTATGGACCGGCATCTGGTGGTATGCCCGCTTTCCAAACCACTATGCTGGTGATGCCAGTCCGGCCAATGCGGATTTAGGAAAAATGATTTTAGAACACCGGGTTCAGTTACTGGCTAAAACCATTAAACAGGTCAAATCCGATCAAAAAACCAGTCAGCTGCAAAAGGCCTTTTTTGAAAAGAGCAAAACACAAAGAAGGAAGAAGTGAGGGTAGAGCAAGTTTCTCCTTTACAAAAGAATCAGAAGTCGTGGAGCAAAAGTAAGGAAAAATGTTTATGAAAAACGATAATGCAGGCGTTACAAGCAGTAAAATCAAATTCTGTGATTTGCGCTGTGAGTTTGCCGACTTTCCAAAAGACGAAGCGATCGATGGTTCCGGAACCTGTCGAACATTTTTGGCTCTCTGGTGTAACAAGCTGAATAAGCACGTTACCAAAAACGCACCTTGTGAAGCGGAATTTGGCGCCAGAAGACCGAAGTCTGTATTTTAAAGTTGTTGACAAATCTTTAGATGGTGGGAAGAATTTTGCAGGGTTTCAATCAGAAGAATTCCCATTTGTGGCTTTTGTTTCAAATAACCAGGCTTCTGCCTTCTCGATGGTTTGGAACATTTTTACCAGGTGTCCCTAATTAACAAAAACTGTTTCCAGAAAATAAAACTCATTTGACCTATCACCAACTACCAGCGCCCGTTTACAGGTGTGTTTCAGGCCTTCTTTTTGGGCCAGTTTAGGCATGTTGTACACATTAAGAATGCTTTTAATGGTGGTAGCATTTCGAAGATCATTAATGATATGTTTACATGCTTTTTGCTTAATTATTTTTGAAACATTGGCGGCAATTTTTATAATAAATTATCATTCAGCAGCCCCTGAACCTGAACCATAATATATTTTATTGTAATTAACCGAATATGGCATGAGAAATTTTCCCGAATTTAATCCAACAATAGTAAGTATCGAAGTTTTGAAGCGAAATTTAATAAAAATTTACAGTTTTATTCAGACTCATTTACGCTAGTTAAAAATTGCAACTCAGGCTTAAAGGGATATCGTTTCAAATTAATGAAAAAACACTCAGAATTTTCTCCCTGATAGAAAAAAATTATTTTTTTTCTAAAATTTTGTTGACAAATGCGAAACATGATCTTATATTTAACGGAAATAAATTTAAAGAAATGAATAAAAATGCAAAATGCGAATAAGAAAATAAGTTTTACTCCCTTTACTTCCGGCCGTTTGGAAGTTGATGTTCGCATTTTATCTGCATTAAATCTTCAGAATTTAGATAACCTCCTCCTTCTCGGGATTATTATTCTTTTACTTATTAGCCTTATTATTATCGGCTGATAAAGAGTCAATCCCGAGATCAAAAAATCCATAACTCCCCCAAATAAATTTTAGTACGGATTTCGGGATTGACTCCCGAGAAGCAGAAGTTTATCTGAAAAGTAACAAAATGCAAAGGAGGCGGCTTAATTGCGTTCTGATAAGGTTAAAAAAGGAATCGAACGAGCGCCGCATCGCAGCTTACTTAAAGCGACCGGCGTCATAAAAAGTGATGCGGATTTTCAGAAGCCTTTCATTGGGGTGGCCAATTCGTACACCGATTTGATTCCCGGGCATGTGCATCTTCATGAGCTGGGGCTGGTGGTAAAGGAAGCCATTCGTCAGGCCGGCGGCGTGCCATTTGAATTCAATACCATTGGCGTGGATGATGGCATTGCCATGGGCCACATCGGTATGCGCTACTCACTGGCCAGTCGTGAGTTGATTGCAGACAGTGTGGAAACTGTGGTACAGGCCCATCAACTGGATGGCTTAATTTGTATTACCAACTGCGACAAAATTGTGCCTGGCATGTTGATGGCAGCCGCTCGTTTAAATGTGCCCACTATCTTTATTTCTGGCGGGCCGATGAAAGCGGGTAAGTTACCTTCCGGAGAAAAGGTGGATTTAATTTCGGTTTTTGAAGGGGTGGGTAAACGGCTGCGCAACGAAATTGATGATTCAGATTTGAAAGAATTGGAAAATCATGGCTGCCCCACCTACGGATCCTGTTCTGGTATGTTTACGGCTAATTCCATGAACTGCCTTATGGAAGCATTGGGGTTGGCTTTGCCTGGTAATGGCACAATTCTGGCGGTTGATGAAAAAAGAAAAGAATTAGCACAACAGGCCGGGCGGCAAATCGTGCAACTGGTTAAAGAAGACATTAAACCAGGTGATATTCTGTCACCGGAAACCTTTCAAAATGCCTTTGCTCTGGACATGGCCATGGGCGGCAGTACCAACACGGTTTTGCATACCCTGGCGATAGCTCATGAAGCAGGTATCCCTTTCGACCTGCAGATGATTAATCAACTCTCCGAGAAAGTGCCTTACCTGTGCAAAGTAAGTCCAGCCACGCCGTTTGTTCACATGGAAGATGTGGATCAGGCTGGCGGCATTTCTGCCATTTTGAAAGAATTGAGTCGCTTGGATGGTGTTTTGCATTTAGACCGTTTAACGGTGACGGGTAAAACGCTGGGCGAAAATATTGCTCAGGCAGAAATTAGAAATGATAGTGTGATTCGACGTATTGAAAATGCCTATTCTAAAACCGGTGGTCTGGTGGTCTTGTTTGGCAATCTGGCGCCTGAGGGGGGCGTCGTTAAGACTGGTGCGGTCGACCCCAAAATGATGGTACATGAGGGACCGGCCCGCATTTACGAATCTGAGGCAGAAGCTTTAGAGGGCATTGCCAAACAGGAGATCCAGCCTGGCGATGTGGTTGTCATTCGTTACGAAGGGCCCAAAGGCGGGCCTGGTATGCCGGAGATGTTGTCGCCAACAAGCGCTATCATGGGCATGGGTCTGGGCGATAAAGTTGCCTTAATCACAGATGGCCGTTTTTCAGGTGGCACACGTGGCGCTTGCATTGGGCACGTTTCACCAGAGGCAGCCGACCGTGGCCCGATTGCGGCATTGAAAGAGGGCGATCGTATCCGCATCGACATTCCCAATCGCAAATTAGATGTTTTAATTCCTGATCAGGAATTAAAACAACGATTAGAGAATCTACCACCTTTTGAACCTAAAATTAAAAAAGGATATCTGGCCAGGTATCAGCAAAATGTGACCTCGGCCAGTAAAGGCGCTGTGTTAAAAAATCCGTGGGCTTAACGTAAGGAGAACTCCATGTCCGCTTCAAAGAAACTGTACGACGGTGCAGAAATTTTCTTCGAAAGTCTTCGAAGAGAAAATGTTGAATATGTCTTTGGCATGCCTGGTGGGGCAACCATTCAAATATATGAACGACTTTACGATATCGATTATCTGAAACATATCCTTGTGCGACACGAGCAAGGCGCCACCCACATGGCCGACGGCTACGCGCGAGCCTCCGGGCGGCCTGGTGTGGTGTTGGTAACTTCCGGACCGGGAGCGACCAACACGGTTACCGGTATTGCCACGGCTTACATGGATTCTTCACCCCTTGTGGTCTTTACCGGACAGGTGCCAACCCAGCTGATTGGCAACGATGCCTTTCAGGAAGCCGATATCATCGGCATTACGCGTCCCATTACCAAGCACAGCTTTTTAGTGCGCGATGTTAAAGATTTAGCGCCAAGTATTCGTAAAGCCTTTTATATCGCCCAGAGCGGTCGACCGGGACCTGTGGTAGTTGATTTACCAAAGAATGTAATTAGCGCTGTAAGTGAGTTTCAATATCCGGAGAAAGTGGAAGTACGCGGCTACAAACCCAATTACGAAGGGCACATTAACCAGATTAAAAAAGCGGCCAAAGCTATTGCAGAAGCCAAACGTCCGCTGCTTTACGTAGGCGGGGGAGTCATTATGTCCGGCGCAAGCCAGGAATTGCGCGCTTTTGCCATTGAAAACAACATTCCGGTGACCATGACGCTGCAGGGCATTGGCGCTTTTCCGGGAACTAGCGAGCTTTCATTGGGCATGTTGGGCATGCACGGTATGTACTGGGCCAATCAGGCGGTTAATAATTGCGATGTGTTAATTGCTCTGGGCGCCCGTTTTGATGACCGTGTAACGGGAAAAGTGGAAACATTTGCCACAAAAGCTTATAAAATTCATGTAGATATTGATCCCACCTGTATTGACAAAAATGTAACCGTTGACGTGCCAATTGTAGGCGATGTAAAGAAAGTGCTGCAAAATTTACGCAAAGTGATGCCTGGAAAACCAGACACCAGCGAATGGTGGCAGCAAATCCGAAAATGGCAGCAGGAATGCCCGCTGACTTACGAAAAAAATGACGGCAAGTTAAGAACTCAGTTTGTTCTGGAAAGATTAAGTGAAAAAACTAAAGGCGAAGCGATTGTGGTGAGCGATGTAGGACAGCACCAGATGTTTGTGGCCCAGTATTACAAATTTAATCATCCACGGTCACATATTTCGTCTGGAGGTTTAGGCACCATGGGCTTTTCCATACCTGCGGCCATTGGTGCTGCCCATGCGGTGAAAGATCGGCCCATCATTTCCATTAGCGGCGACGGCGGCTTTGCCATGAACATGCAGGAATTGATTACTGCTAAGGCTTATAATGTGCCGGTAAAATTCATTTTAATCAACAACAGCTTTTTAGGCATGGTTCGCCAGTGGCAGGAGTTGTTCTTTGATGAACGATACAGTTTCACTGATCTAAGCAAGCACAATCCCGACTTTAGCAAAATTGTCCAGGCTATCGGGATTAAAAGTTTTGTTGTGAACATGGTAGATCAGGTAGATCATGTGTTGGATGAGATGCTCAACTACAATGAGGGACCGGTGTTTGCTGAATTCAGAGTGGTCAAAGAAGAAATGGTCTTTCCGATGGTACCGGCCGGTGCCTCGGTGTCTGAAATGATTGTCGAAAGGTTAAATCCACAAAGGATGTTGTAAAATGAAACATACGATTAGTATTTTATTGGAAAATCGTTTTGGCGCGTTTGATCGCGTGGCCAATTTGTTTAGCGGTAAAGGCTTTAATTTGCACAGTATTACCATTGGCGAAACAGAAATTAAAGACGTGATGCGCATGACCATTGTGACCAGTGGCGATGATCAGATTGTGGATCAGGTTTTAAAACAGTTGAATCGTCTGGTTGACACTTTAAAAGTGGTTGATTTAACCGAGCACGAACGAACCGAACGAGAATTGGCTTTAATTACAGTAAGTTACCAGAAAGGTAATTTACAGGAACTTAAGAATATTTCAGACATTTTTCGTGGCAAAATTGTGGACATCAACAATAAATCGATCATGTTTGAAATTACCGGTCCGCCTGTCAAAATTAACGCCGCGGTTAATGTGTTAATGCCCTATGGCATTAAGGAGATGGCCCGTACCGGTACCGTAGCTCTCAAACGCGGCGAGCAAATAAACGTTGCCAAACCAGATCTGGAGCCGGTGTGATTTGGTTGATTGGTTGAATGGGCTTGCAAAGGGCAGTGTTCGTCTGAGCAAAAGGTTAAGAGTTAAAGGGTTAAGAGGAATTTTGAATTAGGAACTTGTCTAAGTAGGGGCAGTGTGAAACTGTAGCTCCGCTCTCCAGAGCGGGTGCGAGCGACAACGAGCTAAAAAATCACACAAAGGCGGGATTAACGACTCAGAGAGTCGTGTTACATTTTGGGGAACTGAGGCTTTGTAATTAGTAAATAGACGAATGGCTGCTAAATTTCAAACATTTTAACCGGAAAGGCGGCAAGATATTTTGTATTTCGAAATTCGAGTTTCGAATTTTTTATGATAGAACAAAATAATGTTTGTTTGGAGTGGTTTAAACCCCATCCCTCTAACTCCCTTCCCTTTGTCAAAGTGAAGGGAGAACCG
>JAGHBR010000509.1 GCA_021160885.1 Caldisericaceae bacterium | reverse complement strand
TCGGGCAGGCTTACTGGATTTTCCAGAATTATTTCTGAATCGTACACCTGTTGGTACCATTCAAAAAATTGAGCAATATCGTCAATCAAATTTTGTTCATTCATGATTCTTTTTCCAGCTCAGCCAATAATTCCATAATTTTAAGGCTTAATTCCAGTTTGGTCATCAAAGGCCATTTTAAAAGCCGGCCACTTTGGGTCAGCACGCTTACTTTGTTTGTTTCCTGACCAAAGGCGGCGCCTGTGTCTTTCGGATTGTTGATAATAATACAATCTAAACCTTTTCGCAAAAGTTTTTGGCGTGAATTTTCAATTTCATTTTCTGTTTCAACCGAAAAGCCGATTAACTTTTGCCGCTTCTTTCTGCGATTCAATTCAGCCAGCACATCAGTTGTCCGAACCAGTTCAAGTTGAAGAGTCTGGCTCTGGCCACTCTTTTTAATTTTGTTCGGACTTGTTTGAGCCGGTTTAAAATCAGCGATGGCCGCAGCGCCAATGTAAAAGTGGCAGTCGTCGAATTGTTCAAATACCGCTTCGGCCATTTCGCCAGCCGAACGCACCCTGGTGTAAGTTAAATATTCCGGTACTGGCAGCGAGCTGGCGCCCAACACGAAGCGCGCTTCCGCTCCGCTAATAAAAGCCGCCCGGGCTAATGCCAGCCCCATTTTACCCGAAGAACGATTGGTAATAAAGCGCACAGGATCGATATCTTCTGCGGTAGGGCCACCGGTAATTAACACCCGTTTCCCCTGTAAAGGATGGATATGGTTCAGATGAAGTATCAAGTCAATCAACGAGGCCACATCGGCAGTCCGATATCCAAGCTGCGCCTGACTTGCCAGGGGCAGGAAGCGTAGGTCTTTCTTAAATGCAACGTACTTTTTCGCTTCCTGTTCAGGAATTACAGGGAAAAAGAGTTGCCGACCGGCTGGCCTGCTTTGTCTTTTTAGGTCATAAGGAACAATGGAAATCCACTCTTTGTTCAAGTTTTCTGCCGATTGATGCAGATGGATTTGCGGAGCCATTTTTTTCAATACTGGAATTAAAGACGCCTGTTTTGTTAAGAAGTGGACGTCCCAGCCCTGGCCTAACAAAGCGTCAATTGCTGGCAAGGCAAGCATTAATTGCCAATCCTCAAAATCCTTAAAAATAACTTCGATGTTAGTCATATTTTAAAATGTACTTTTCTATTGATCTTATGGATTCGTCCAGGTCATCATTGACCACAATGTAGTCAAATTTACTGGCTTGTTTATATTCATAGGGCAACCGATTTAATCTTTTTTGAATGGACGCCTCTGTTTCCGTTTTGCGCTTTTTCAAACGTTCAATCAAGGCCTGTTTTGAGGGCGGTTTCAAAAAAATTAAAATAGCCGTGGGATAATGTTTTTTGATGGAAAGCGCGCCATTCACATCGATGTCAAACAAAACGACCTTGCCTTCGTCAATATGACGATCGACCACCTCTTTTAATGTACCGTAGTAATTCCCGTGCACCAGTTCGTATTCTAAGAATTTTCCCTGTTTGATGTATTGTTCAAACGTCTCTTTGTCTAAAAAATAGTAATCCACGCCGTCCTGTTCATTAACGCGCTTAGGTCTGGTAGTAGCCGAAACCGAAATGACTGTTTCCGGATATTTTTCATGCAATTTTTTAACAATGGTTGTTTTGCCGCCTCCTGAGGGCGCCGAGAAAACAATGTAAGGGGATTTGAACCTCATTCATGCTCCTTATTCAATATTCTGAACCTGTTCGCGTAGTTTTTCAATTTCTTCTTTAACGTTAATCACTTTGTGCGAAATTTCCAGCATGGTTGTTTTTGAACTAATTGTGTTTGCCTCACGATGCATTTCCTGCAAGAGAAAATTTAATCGTTTGCCAATATCTTCCTTCATGGCAATCGTTTTTTTAAAAAGATCGATGTGGCTTTTTAACCGGACGCATTCCTCCGTAATGTCCACGCGATCTGAAAGAATGGCCAGCTCCTGTTCCAGGCGTCCGGCATCGACCTTTTGCTCGCCGATCAAATTATTAACATTTTTGGACAATCGCTCGAATTCATGCTGAATATTATCAGGCGCTATTTGTTTGATTTCGTTCACCAACCGTTCAATCTTTTCTAACCGCTTTTGAAAATCCAGCTTTAGATTTGCGCCCTCCTGTTCGCGCATCTTCAGAAATTCGGAGGCGGCTTTTTCCAGAGCCTCCAAAAGCAGTGGACGAATTTGCTCTTCAATCAGGTCCTGCAAATCCATGGTAAACAGATCAGGAAACATCAGCAAATGGTTTAACTTTACACTATCATCCAGCTGGAAATGCTCTTTGAGTGTATTTAACATTTGTACTTTTTGTTCAGCTGCCTGCCAGTCAATGAACAGTTCTTTGCCTTCCTGCTGTGTTTTTTCTAAATTAACGTAAACAAATATTTTACCGCGAGTCACCTTACCTTTCAGGTATTCCCTGATTAAAATTTCCTCTGAACTTAACTCTTTGGGTAAACGCACACTTACTTCTAAAAAACGATTGTTAACACTTTTAATTTCTACAGAAACCGTAAACCATTCATTATTGCTGGCAGCCTTGCCGTAGCCGGTCATACTTCGCATGTTTCATTCCTTTTAAGTTTTGCAAATTTTAAAAAATTAATATTATTGTGACGATTATTGAAACTGTGTTCTGCCATTTCGAATCCCGAATGATCAGAATGCGAAATCTAATAATTTTTACAAGAACAAAAAATTTCTGGAAGCTGCGCTTCCTAAAATAGCAAAAGAGCTTTTTAGAGTGGACTCATGTTCTTAACACGGATCATATTACTCCCTGATTTCTGCTTTTGCTCTGTGTTTTATTTATGCTTAAATTGAAAACTGTTGATTTCACCGGTTTATCCTGGTGAAAATTAAAATTGGTAATTTACCTTGTTTACTTATTAAAAGCAAAATGCTTAATGTTTAAAAATTATTATCTTTTTTCACAATTGTTGGAAGAAATAAAACCTGCCTTAACAGGGCAAACGGTTGTCCGTGTTTTTACCTACCGTAAAAATGAAATTTCCATTGAGTTTAAAAACGAATATTTGTTGCTGTTGGGCATTTCGTCCAATGAGCCCTACATCTTGTTAAAAGAAAACAAAAAAATAAACCAACCGCAATTTGAACTTTTTCAACTGATTAACGGCAATTCCATTAAAAACATTCATTTGAAAAAATTTGACAAACATTTAGTATTAGAT
>JAGHBR010000123.1 GCA_021160885.1 Caldisericaceae bacterium | reverse complement strand
GCATCACCTGTTTTACCGGATGTGGCGAGCGAATGGCTTCCAAAACCGGTTGTCTTCCGTAAATGAACATTTTGATTTCCTGATTTTTTAAAAATTTAATTTACTTAAAGGGCTTGTGCATTGCAAAACGGTCTGCAATCTAAGCAGGCAATTGAAAAGCTTTTTAGCAATGAGGCGCTCTTTTGAGTTCTTAAATTAGAGATCAACCCTTTTCTATTCAAATGAGTTCACTAAAACGCAAGGCATCTTCAAAGCTGGTCTGGTTATTAAAAAACACATAGACTTCACGGGCATCCGATAATTGATCAATTTTGTCCTTTAAACGGATTAAATCCTGTTGACTATATGTGTATCGATACATTTTTTCGCCAGGCGGCTTTCCGTGCAAACGGAAATAATAAACATCTTTTGTTACACTGTCTTCCTTAAAGGGATCGACACAATGGATGAGTTGCAATTCATCGCACAATTCTCTGACCAATGCTTTTACCCAATTAGCGCGCAGTTCCAACGCTAACTGAAATGGACCGCGATCAATGGTTTCAAAAAAATGCCGTAAATTCAGAACAGCTTCTTCTGTTGGTTTAAAAAGCGGCGGGCATTGAAAAACAATTATCTTTGCCCTGAGGAGGTCTGCTACCTGACGTGTCATTTGCCAGGCTTTAAACACCTGCTCGTTGTTACGAAAAAGTCCCAATTTCTGCCGATCAAACTCCTTCATTTTAGAACGTCGATAGGTCGGCATGTGCCCCGGATGGGTAATCCCCTGCCAGGCCTTCATCGTCCAGATGAAGTTTTCCGGCGCCTCATCGGCCCATTTTTGTGCTGTTTCCAGCCGTGGCAGACTGTAAAATGTAAATTGCAGTTCAATGGTTTTAAAGGTTTCAAAATATTTTTGTTTGGCAACCGGAAAGCCGCAACAACCCACATGAATGTTTGCAGACATTGGCCTGACCTCTTTATTTTTATTTCAATTACATTCTGCAAAACAACTTTGCCTGTTATTCTGATCTCGCTTTAGCGGGATCAAAATCCCTACAAAACTGAAACAGCCTGAATTCTTTTCCCGCCTTCTTCAGAAAGACAGATTTTCACCATTTGCAGAGCTCCACTATTAAAAAAAATTTAAGCAGGAAATTTTCAACATGCACAAAAAATTGGCCATTTGCCCTCGCTTGATTAAATTGCGTTTTTAATCAGGGAGGATTATGAAAATTAAAGAATCCAGTGCAGCCATTATCGCCGGCGGAGAGAGCCGGCGCTTTGGAAGTCCCAAATACATGGCAAAATTTCGCGGCAAAATGTTAATCGAATACAGTATTCAGTTGGCTCAAAATCTGACTGATCAGTTGCTTTTGATAGCCAATGATCCTGAATTTGAAACAACACTTAAGCTGCCGCTGTTTTCGGATTTAATTCCCAATAAAGGACCGCTGGGCGGTATTTTAACTGCTTTAACAAAAATACAAAGCGACTGGCTGTTTGTTTTGCCGGTGGACATGCCCTTGCTTCAACCAGACATCTATTTCAAACTGTGGCAAAATCGAATTGACGCCAGGCCGGTGGTAGCCAGAAGCTCCAAAGGCATTGAATCGATGGTCAGCCTGTGGCATCGTTCTCATCAATCTTTTATTGAAAAATTGATCCAGCAAGATCAGCTTAAAATCAATCTGGCTTTAAAAAAATTGTCGGCAGTTGAGGTTCATTTCGGCCAGCAATCTGATTTAAATTTCTTTAATATTAATTTTAAAGACGACATTGAAAAATTAGAACAAATCGCAGGTAAGCAAGCGTTTCTATAATGGAATTTAAAAAAATGAAAATTTTACAAATTGTAGGCCCAAAAAATAGTGGCAAAACGGTTCATGCCGAGTGGCGGATCAGCGAATTACGCAACAGGGGATTAAAAATTGGCGCTCTTAAACACAGTGGCCATCACCATCCCATTGACCGGCCAGGTAGCGATTCTTTTCGTCTGCAAAAAGCGGGCGCCAATCCAACTGTCTTTTGGAGTGTAGACGGGCTGGCTGTTTTTTACACCAATATTGTAGCTGAAAAAACCGACCAGCTTTTGCAGACCATTTTCGACGGCTGCGATCTGGTAATCATTGAATCCTTTAGCCAATTGCAAAGGCCCAAGCTGGTTATTGATCCTGATAGCAAACAAATGAAAAATTTTAGCAATGTCATTGCGGTAATTTGCGAAAAAAATCTTAACGTTTACTGTCCGGTTTTTAAAAAACTGGATTCCGATTTAGTTGAGTTTTTGTTAAACTATTTCGACTTGCCAAAAAGCAAAAGCCCCGAAGCTTAACCACTTCGGGGCTTAGTCAATAGGGTAGGTTAATCAATTATTTGGTTTTAACCTGAATTTTCCTGCCTTTGGCCTCTTGGGATTTTGGCAGATGAAGTGTTAACACGCCGTTTTTGTATTCGGCTTCAATTTTATCCACATTAACATCGGTTGGCAGGGTTATGCTTCGCGTAAATTTTCCGAACCAGCGTTCACGACGGAACAGGGTACCTTCTTCTTTGATGTCCTCTTTCTTCTCGCCACTGATCGTCAAAACATCATCCTTAATCTGGATGTCCAGATCATCCTTTTCCATGCCTGGAACTTCCAAAGTAACGCGGTATTCATCCTTCAGCTCTTCAATGTTCATTAAAGGTACCAGGCCGGTCACTGGTTCGGCAAGGCGAGTGTCCATGCTAAAGAAATCATCCAGCATGCGATCAAAAACATCACTAATGCGGCTTAAACCCATCATTGGTTCCCATTTGACTAACATGGCTCTCACCTCCTTTCATTGTTAGGTTTTATTTCATTTTTCTGATTATTCACATTACAAAACCTGTGCCAATTTTTGTTTAATATTTTAGCTAATTGATTTTTAATAAGTTACAAAACTACCGTTGAAATTTGTAATGTTGGACAATAAAAACAGATGAAGAGCTGACAGACTAAATTCTTTACCTTTGACAGAGTCTCTGCCATTTTTAAAGATTGTTTGCTTTCCCCATATTACAAAATTAATTTGTGATCATGAAACGACGAAAAATGGTTTTTGCTATTGTTGATGTTAAAACTTATGATGGAGCCAAAAAAGCCGAACGGCCCATCCGTTTTCAATTTCAGGGAAAGACTCATGCTGTAGTAGAAATTTTGGATCGCTGGTACGAAGGGAGTCCCGTGGCAGGTCGCCCGAATTACACTTATTTTAAAGTACTAACCTCAGAAGGAGAAATTTACATTTTACGCTACAACCAACGATATGAAGTATGGTCTGTATTAATCAGTTCGTAGCATTTCTAAAAGCTTGCCGGCGTAGTACAGAGGAACATTTTTCTTAATCCGATCTTTCTCGAAAAACGGTTTTTCTGAAAGAACAATGGCAATCGAAGGATTGTACTTAAGAATAAATTGTTGCAAACTTTTGGTTTTGGTTCTTAAACCGGATTTTACTTCAACCGGAATAATCTGGTCTTCCCTGGTGAGTAAAAATTCGATTTCAGAGGTTCGCTCGTTCCAGGCAAATAGTTGGCCTTCTATGGCGGTTTGCAATTCAGTGGCTACAAAATTTTCCACAAAAAAGCCTTTAGTTGTGCCGTAGTTACTTAACAAAATAGCCGAAGGTGGAATGTCTAATTGGGCGCCTAAGAGTCCAATATCGTTTAAATACAATTTAAAGAAATTTTCTTTGCAAAAACTGCGTAACGGCAGCGCCGCTCGATTGTCAATTAAAACTTTGATGACCAATTGAGCGTTTTCTAACCATGAAATAGGGCCTTGCAATTCAACGTATCCTTTTTTGCCTTTTATTACATCTTTAAAGCGAAAGCGTTTTACAGAATCATCGGTATATTGCGAAAGTTGTATTGAGACGTTTTCGTAAACCGAGGTAATGTGCAAGGCATTTACTTTACCGGAATGTTTGCTAAAATCTGCTTTTAAGGCATTTAACAAATCGTTTTGTTTTTTGCGAGTTATTTGAAAAACTGCTGGAGACTGGTCTTTCTCTTCTAAAAAATGTTTTACCATTTCAGGCATGCCGCCGGTAATGTAAAATTGTTTTAAGAGGTAAAGCAATTTTTGGTGGACGACTTCAGGTACCTGCCAATTATTAACGCCTTCCAGAAAAGCTTCGTACAATAGTGGATTGTTGTAATTGATTAAAAATTCTTCAAAGTTCATGGGACGTAAAGTCAAAAACTCAACTTTACCAACTGGAAAGGAAACATCTGAAAGTAAAATGCCTAATAACGAACCAGCGGCACAAACGGCCAATTCAGGAAGTTCTTCCTGAAAGTATTTTAAAGAAGTAAGCGCTTCTGGAAGGTTTTGAATTTCGTCGAAAATGACCAAATCGTTTGATGGGTCAATCATTTGATCAGTAACTAAAGCCAGATTACGGATGATGGTTTTAGGAGACAGATTTTCCTGAAAAACAGGCTGTAAAGTGTTTTTATCCCGTTCAAAATCGAAATGGTGAACATTTTTAAAATGCGTTTTACCAAATTCCGTAAGTAACCATGTTTTACCAACCTGCCTCGCTCCTCTGAGAACTAAAGGTTTACGATGTTTGCTATTTTTCCACTGCACCAATTGTTCAAATAATAAACGTTTCATGATTATTCTACTTTTTTATGTGAATTACTTTCAAAGAAGATAAGTTGTAAAAAGAATTTTTGCAAGGAAAAATTCGAAATTTTCAGAATTTTTCCCATGAATAATTCTTAGATTTCAGAATTTTTGTGGGGAATGTTCTAAAAAAGTAAGACGAAAGTTCTAAAATTAAAAAAGCCCCCTGATTTTGCAGAAGGCTTTTACACGATTCATCTGCACGGTTTTACTCAGATGATCTTTTTTTCTTTTAGATAATCGATTACCATTTGCGCACTTTCTTCCAGTGAAAGTTTGCTGGTATCGATCACCAATTCTGGATTTAGCGGCTCTTCGTAAGGTGCATCAATGCCGGTAAATTCTTTAATTTCGCCAGCGCGCGCTTTTTTGTACAGCCCTTTAGGATCGCGTTGTTCGGCCACTTCTAAAGGCACCTTAACAAATACTTCGATGAATTCACCGTCATTTAACAAGGCGCGCGCTTTGTCGCGATCTTTGCGGTAAGGCGAAATAAAAGCGGTCATGGTAATAATGCCGGCCTGAGCGAATAATTTAGCCACTTCACCAATGCGGCGAATGTTTTCTTCGCGGTCTTCCGGGGAAAAGCCAAGATTTTTGTTCAAACCGTGACGAATGTTGTCGCCATCTAACACAAAGGTTAGATGTCCCATTTTGTACAGCATTTCTTCCACGGCATGCGCCAGGGTCGATTTACCAGAACCGGAAAGCCCGGTAAACCAGATGACACAGCCTTTTTGTTTTAAGAGCTTTTCACGATCTTCCTTGGTAATTGTGGCGGGATGCCAGACAATATTGGTTGCTTTTTGTTCGGTCATTTATGAGTCTCCTGATTTTTAACCGTTGTTTTTGTAATAGTCCATTAAAATTTCCACTACTTCGGGACGGCTGAATTCCTTAGGTGGTCGTTCGCCTTTGGAGAGCATTTCGCGCAGTTTGGTGCCGCTGATCAGCAAGCGGTCTTCTTTACCGTGCGGACAGGTTTTCATGGAGGCCATGCCGTCACATTTGTAGCACCAAAACGTCCAGTCAATCATCAAAGGCTGAATGTGCAGTTTACCTTCAGGAATTTCTTCGAAAATCTTTTGGGCATCAAACGGCCCGTAGTAATTACCTACTCCGGCATGGTCGCGTCCAATAATCAAATGGGTACAGCCAAAATTTTGACGGAAAATAGCGTGTAACACAGCCTCCCGTGGGCCGCCGTAACGCATTTCCATGGGGTACACTTTTAACACCACGTGTTCGCGTGGGTAGTATTTGTCTAAAAGTACTTCGTAGCATTTCATGCGCACATCGGCGGGAATGTCACCAGGTTTAAGCTTACCAACCAATGGGTGAATGAAGAGTCCATCAATGACTTCAAGAGCGATTTTAGTTACAAATTCGTGCGAGCGGTGAATGGGGTTACGCGTTTGGAACCCCGCGATGGTTTTCCAGCCTTTTTCGGCGAAGATTTTACGCGTTTCTGCCGGGCGGGCGTAGTGATCACCAAACTCCTGCGGGTAATGCAGCTCGCTAAAAACCTTAACCGGTCCGGCCAGGTAAACATCATGTTGGGCGTAAACTTTAGCCACCCCGGGATGCGCCTCTTCATCGGTGCGGAAAACGTTAATGGCTTCGTGCTTTTTATCGTATGTGTATTTTTCTTCAACAACCATGCTGCCCATTAAGGTGCCGGTTTCATCGTCAATCAGAGCCACTTCACTACCGATTTTAAGGGAATCAGCCTGTTCTTTAGGAACCGACAGAGTAATGGGAATCGGCCACAGGGTGCCATCGGCCATTAACATGTCGGTAACCACGGTTTTGTAATCTTTTTGGCGCATAAAGCCGTCGAGTGGGCTAAAGGCGCCCATACCAAGCATGATCAAATCGGACGTCTCGCGGGAGCTTAAGCGCACCTGCGGTAAGGTTTTGGCTTTTTCCTGTGCTTCTTTTAAAGCATCGCCTTCCAATAACAAAGGTTTTAATTCGCCACCATGGGGCGGAATCAAATGCGTACTCATTAATCTCTCCTAATTTTTTAATTGCAGCTTTATTCAATCAATTAAGGGGCAAATATAAGGAAAAATCTGATTCAATGTGTGATTAGTTTGGCAGAAAGTTTAAAAGGTGGCTTAAAATTAAAAAAATTAGCCCGGCGGAGGTGAATTGGATTTTAATTTTATTTGCGTAACCGGGCTAATTCACGAAACAGTTCCTTTTCTTTGGCAGACAAATTCGTTGGAATTTGTACATTCAATTTCAAATACAAATCACCAAATTGACTTTTTTTAGCATCCTTTGGCATGCCCAAGCCTGGTAAGCGGATTATTTTACCATTGCCGCTTTCCGGAGGAATATTGACTTTAACTTTTCCTTTTAAAGTCTGAATCTGAACACTTCCGCCTAAAACTGCCGTGTAAAGATCAACTGGTAATTCCATGTGTAAATCATCGCCAACACGCTTAAATACCGGATGAGGCCGCAGGTGGATGGTAATCAACAGGTCGCCATTGGGCCCGCCATTAATGCCGGCGCCACCTTTACCTTTCAACTTTAAAATCTGGCCGTCTTTGGTTCCTGGTTTGATTTTTAATTTTATGGTTTCATTATTGATCTTAAACAATTTTGCTGTTCCATGATAGGCTTCTTCTAAGCTAATTTCCAGCTCGGCGTGCAAATCCTGGCCTGGGATGGGATATGATCTTTGCCGCCTCTGACCACCATAGGCCGAACCCTGTCTTCCGCCAAAAACGGTGCTAAAAAAATCTTCGCCAAATCCGGAACCAAAGGCATTTCCAAACAGGTCGCCAAAATCCCATTCAAAGTGCTGGCCGTTACCAGCACCAGCGTAACTGCCCTTCTGCTGATACTGCTGGTATTTTTCGTATTGCTGACGTGCTTTTTCATCCATGTTCTCGAATTGTTTCCAGTTTTCACCAAAACGGTCGTACAACTTTCGCTTTTCCGGATCGGTTAACACCGAATGAGCCTCATTAATTTGCTTGAACATCTCTTCGGCATGTTTGTCCCCCGGATTACGATCTGGGTGGTATTTAGCTGCCAGTTTTCGGTACGCCTTTTTGATTTCATCGGTACTGGCATTTTTGCTCACACCTAAGATTTCATAGTAATCTTTTTTCATTCCAATTCACCTCCTTTGCAAGTTATTTTTCAGAGCACTCTGTTTCCCGCCAAAGGCGGTATATCTGAAGAAACTCTGAGCTTTTAAGTTAGGAATTCTTCGCCGCTGCGCTCCTACTATTGACATCCCGCCTGTCATTCTGAACGGAACGGAGCGAAGCTGAGTGAAGTGAAGAATCCTTATCACTTTTAGAAGTGGTTCTTCGCCCCGCTAAAGCGGGACTACTATTCCTCCAGAATGTCATTAATTTAATATTCAATGGCGAAGCCATTGCTGTCGCCTCAGAATAACATCTGGTATTAATAAACAGAATTTCTATTTTTTACTACAAGATTTGCTGCTTTGC
>JAGHBR010000281.1 GCA_021160885.1 Caldisericaceae bacterium | reverse complement strand
GTGTCACTTCGGAAATGTACACACCCAGGTAACCTCTTTTAACTTCACCATACTTAATAATGTCGTCAACAACAGCCTTGGCAATATTTATTGGTACAGCAAAGCCATAGCCCATGTAGTAACGAGTCGTTGTGGCAATAGCTGTATTGACACCAATGACTTCACCCCGCAAATTGAGCAGTGCTCCTCCACTATTACCTGGATTAATGGCAGCATCGGTTTGAATAAAATTTTCTATACTGGTCACATTGTTTCTTCCCCTCAAAACGTCAATGCTACGATGAAGGGCGCTTACAATGCCAGCTGTAACCGTGGAAGTTAAATTGAGTGGATTACCAATGGCCAGCACCCATTCTCCGATTCTTAATTTGTCTGAATCGCCAAGGATGGCCACGGGCAAGTTTTTGGCATCAATTTTAATCAGGGCTATGTCTGTTGAAGGATCAGTGCCAACCACCTTTGCTTCGTACTCGGAATTGTCGATTAGCTTGACGCGCAGTTCATCCACATCTTCCACCACATGGTTGTTGGTCAAAATATAACCATCTTCACTGATAATGATTCCCGAACCCAGGCCCTGCTGTTTCATTTCGGGCTGAGGTAATTGCTCTTCAGGAATGTTACCAAAATCACGGAAAAAGAAGAAAAAGGGATTTTCTCTCAATTTTATGGTTTTGGTTGTGTAAATAGACACGATCGATGGACGCACTTTTTCCACCACATCGGTAAACATGGAATTGGGATTAAAGTTTCCTGCGGTGATTGCCTGTTCCGATTGATTTCCAGTAGCTTCAGTGTAAACTTTTTCCGTGGTACCGGCTAATGATTTGGAGTCCAGATTAAAATTGGTGGTCAAAACCACTCCAATCACAATGCCGATTAAAATCAAGCCAAATACCATCGCCAGAGAATGTCTCATTCTACTCATCTCAACCTCCTTTCAGTTAATCACGACTATTTGCTAAAATGATTAAGCGTAGTAATTCTAATAAAGCCATTGCGGCTGCAGCGACATAAGTTAAAGCGGCAGCCGTTAACACTTTACGGGCTGCTGTTACTTCAGTTCCCATCAACAATCCGGAACTTTTTAATTGGTTTAAAGCCCGCCAGCTGGCATTAAATTCAACCGGCAAGGTTACTACATGAAACAAAACAACCGCTGCAAAAAAGATGATGCCTAATTGCATTAAAATACCGCCATTGAACAAAAATCCAATAAAGAACAGCGGAAAGGCGGCATAAGAAGCAAAATTAGTTACCGGTAAAATGGCATGCCGTAGTTTGAGCGGCATGTAGCCATGGGCATGCTGAATGGCATGACCCACCTCATGTGCTGCCACGGCAATGGCGGCCAATGAATTACTGGCATAATTGTACTCCGAAAGACGGACTTTTTTAACTCGTGGATCGTAATGATCACTTAACTCACCTGGTACGGGTTCTACTTCCACATCATAAATTCCGTTTTTCTGTAAAATGTACTTGGCCCCCTCAGCGCCTCGCAAACCGTTGGCCGCAGCGATTTTCTTAAATTTATTGTAGGTAGTTTTTACTTTTATTTGAGCCCAAACGGCTAAACAAAAGCAGGGATCAGTAAAATCATCGTTGGATCGAAAAAGAAAAATGGCATAGGCCTTTCTCCTTATTTTATTTTTCTGCTATTACGTTTAAAAATTTGAAAAGTTCAAATGTTCACTCTTTATCTTTTCAAAAACTGTACCAACAGCTATTCTTAGGCTAAAAACAGCCTTTAAAATAGTCAAACTGCCAGATGTACACAACAAAATCTGTCTATCTGACAGCCAAACTTTAATTTGCAATTTTAAGGTTAAATCAAAATATTATTTTTATTTTCAAAATAGCTGGAACAAATTATGAGAACCTATTTAATTGATGGCTACAATCTGGGGCACAAAATTCCACAGGTAAAACAATTTTTAAATCAGCGGGATTTTGCTGCGGCTATTGAGATGATCATTCAGGTTGTACAGCAAAGATTGAATACACGCAAAAATCGCGTGATCATCGTATTTGACGGCAAAAAAGGAATTTTTGAACAGCCGTCTCTCGCCACCACCATTGAGATTAAATTTTCCCGCAAGCCGCAGGAAGCGGACGATGTAATTCGTCAGCTTTTACGTCAGGCAAACGATACTTCAGACACAGTAGTAATTAGTTCTGATCGCGCAATCATTAATTCAGCCAAAGATTTAGGCGCCCGATCGGTAACATCTGAAGAATTTTACTCTTCGAAAAAACAAAAACGATCGGGCAGGACTTCAATGGAGAACAACGAAAAACCAGATCCTGATCAGGTTGATCTTGATTACTGGCTTGAACAGTTTAGAAAAAATGGCGATGAAGATCTCTAAAATTACGGAAAGTTAAACATGACTCTAACTTTGCTGCCTGTTCTTTACGCTGAAACGCATTTCCGTTTACCCTTTTTGTTTAATCTGCTTTTTAAAAAAGAGCCGGAAATTCTGGCGGACGTTCCTTTCCGCTTAACCTTACCCCAAAAACTACCTGTTTTAATTCTGCTGAAAGATGCCGATTTCTTTCCGGCAAAATTGCGTTCTTTAACTATCTTTGTTGATGCCCGGCGAGTATTTTTCAAAGACCTTAACCTTCTGGTTAAAGAAAGATTTAAAGAATTGATTTTTGAAATTGATGTGTCCAGTTTCTCCACCGGCTGGCATGAAATTGAGGTTAAAATTTCTTTCCAGATTAATGACAAACAAAGAATCTGCTTTGCGGACAATTACCGCTCTTCTGGTCACCAGCCCTTTCAATGCTATTTTGCTAAAAATTCTTTACCTAAAAAGGCAGGCTTTTACGCAGGAGATTTTCACAGCCATTCCCATTTTACCGAAGACCAAATCGAATTTGGAGCCAGCCTGCAAGCCATGAAAATAATGGCCAGAGCAGCAGAACTGGATTTCTTCTGCGTTACCGATCACTCATACGATCTGGACGACCAGCCGAATAATTATTTAAAAAATGATCCCAATTTTCCGAAATGGAAGGCTTTTTTAGCACAGGTTAAAGAGTTGAATGAAGAAAATTCAGGCCCGCTCATCATTCCCGGAGAAGAAATCAGCGTACGGAATAGCCATGGCCAAACTGTACATCTGCTGGCGCTTAACAACCCTGCGCTGATTCCTGGCAGCGGTGATTCTGGCGAACGCTGGCTAAAAAACAAGTCAGAACTAACCATTGAACAGGCGCTCAATCAGCTAAATGAGGCTGCCATTGCCTTGCCGGCTCATCCGGCCCAAAAAGTGCCCATTACTCAGCAGCTGTTCATCAACCGGGGGCCCTGGCGATCTGGAGATTTGTTGAAATCCTCTTATGCCGGACTACAATTTATTAACGGTGGCACTGAAGTAGACATTGAGCAGGCCATTAAATTATGGAGCTCGCTACTTTTAAAAGGAATACGAATTTTGCCCGCAGCCGGCAATGATGCCCATGGTCATTTCAATCGTTGCAGAGAAATCGCCATTCCATTCGTGAATGTACGTGAACACAAAATGCACATTTTTGCTCGCTGGCGCACACTTATCTTTTGCCCGCAGCCGCCGAACACCCCGCAACAAATCCTTGCTTATTACCAACAGGGACGGGTTTGCCTTACCAACGGGCCTTTTCTTGAAATGATTGGATTTAATGGTCAGCAAATGGTAGTAATGGGCCAGCAAACAGATCATCTTGATTCAGTTGCCATTGAACTATTAGCCAGCAAAGAAACAGGTTTTGTTGAATCGGTTCAGCTCATTGGCGGTTATTTTTCTGAACAGAAAGAACAAATCATCTGGCAAAAAAAGTGGGACTCTGAACCGTTGTTCGAATTTTCGGAAAAAATTTCTTTGCCCCGTACGCCCTTACCTGATTATATTCGTGTTCAGGCCAAAACAAAATTTG
Source organism: Caldisericaceae bacterium (assembly GCA_021160885.1). Taxonomy (GTDB): domain Bacteria; phylum Calditrichota; class Calditrichia; order Calditrichales; family Calditrichaceae; genus Caldithrix. The sequence goes on along the minus strand of JAGHBR010000281.1, from coordinate 22,185 downwards.
GATTGGCGCTAACAAATTGTATCTGGATTAAACACTAAATGAAATTAAACAAAAAGCAAGGGCTCATTATTAAACATTCATTTTTTAATTCGTTTTTTTTATTTTTCTTGTTCCTGCCGCTCATCATCTTTAGCCAGAACAAAGTCGATCTGACTAAATTTAACGGGAAAATCGTAAAAGATATTTTTGTTGTTGGCAACAAGCTGACCAAAACCAAAGTTATTTTACGTGAAATGCAAATTCAGGAAGGCCAGGTCTTTAACGATTCTTTACTGCAACGTTCCAAAGAACGGCTGGAAAATCTCTGGCTTTTCAACCGCGTAGAAATGTTGCCTTTCAGTAACAGCGACAGTGTTTCCATTATTGTTTCGGTTACCGAACGCTGGTACTTTTTCCCCTACCCTATTTTTTACATTGTGGATCGTGATTGGGACAAAATTGCTTATGGATTTGGATTTGTTCATCTCAACTTTCGCGGCTGGAATGAAAAACTACAGACTTCCTTTCATTTCGGCAGCCGCCCGGGCGTTAAATTTTTGTATGAAAATCCCTGGGTAGGTGATCATTTGCACTTTTACACACGGCTCTATTTCAGAACCTACCGGATGGAAAATTATAAGTACGGTTTTCCGGAATACCACACCCTGGCTGCTGTGCACTTCGGGAAGTATTGGGATAGAGACATTAGCACCATTTTAATGCTTTCGCGCGACCAGGTAAAGCTGGACAAGGAAAATGTGCAATACATGGAAAGCGGAAAACGGCAGGATGTAAATTATGGCATCCGTTTAATTAACACGTTTGACTACCGCGATCTTTACGCTTACCCCAGCAAAGGTTGGTTGTTACGTCTGGGCATTTCTAAAATGGGCCTCTTTTTACCGGGCATCGATTACACGCAATATCTATTTGATTTTCGCAAGTACTTCTCCATCAAAAAACTGATTGTGGCCAGCAGGCTTTACACGCTGCAATCGTACGGCAACGCTCCTGTTTATGACCAGGTATTTTTGGGCTTCGAGGAACGCATTCGCGGCCATTTTAATGAAACTTACAACGGGAAATATGCCCTGATTGCGGGGTTTGCTCTTCGCTACCCCATCATTTCTTTACGCTATTTTTCTTATGAATCCAAAATATTGCCGGAGTTCATGACCAAAGACCTAAAATTTGGTCTCAATGCAGGTGTCTTTCTGGAAAGCGGTCAAGTCTGGAATCACCATAAAAACTTCAGTTTACGTAATCAAATTACTGGTTATGGCTTTGGCTTGCACTTTTTACTGCCCTATGTGGAAGTTTTGCGTTTTGACTACGCCTTTAATGAACACGGCCGCGGTGAATTTATTGTGGAAGCTTTAATGCCCTTTTAGATTTTTTCAATGATCATACTCTTTGTGTACGAGTCGGTATAGTGGTTGGATAGTTGAATGGTAAAAGAAGATCACACCGATAGCAGATTGGAAATTAGGATTTAACAGTGAACAGCTGAAGATTCATTCAACATTTATAATTCAAAACTCAAAATTTTCTGAAAGTTTGGCGTTCTTCGGTGGCTTATGGGCTGAGGCTTTGTTGTTTTAAGCTCTGCTTCAAGTTTTTCTCTGTTTGCCCCGATGACAGGTAGCACATTCTACTTCGGCTTTTTCTACTATTTTCTGATGATAATCATGCTCCGACGCATTAGGTGTAAATTTTCTGAATTTAGGCACGCCATCCTGTCCCTGATGACAGGCATAACAGGCTTGCATAGCCTGCTGCCAGATTTGTTTAGCCAGGGTAGCATCATTTGCCTCTAAAGCCTGCCTCAGCTTATTTCTTTTTTTGGCGAGTTGTAACAGTTTTTTAGGCAGTTTGTCTTTTGGACTTAGGGCCAGTATTACCGGTTTTGCACAGACGTGCAATTCTGAAGGCGCATCCAACATAAGTTTTGCAGCTTTCAAGTTTTGTTGTTCAATAAGAATGCCTGTTTTGACAAACGATAAAAAGCCCCGATAGGCTCCATTTTGAAAAGCAGCCATTTGTTGGCCAGATAACGAGCCGCAACTAAATCGGAAACAAACATGGTTGCCGGCCTTGTACCGGAAAATCATTCACTACTTTTAAAAAGCTTCCTGTTTCTCCGATTTTAGCCTTGTTAAAATACTTATTCTCTTTACCAAGCACAATGAGATTAAAATTTTTTAGTTCTGCTTCTGACAGCTGATCTGCGAATTTAATCGAAGCAAGATCAAGATTTAGTTTAACTTTCTCCATTTGTGTCCGGGCATCGTGCGTCCACTGCCCTAACATAAAGGATAGTTGACTGGCCTGTAAAATCAACTCCGGCGACTCTTCTCTACCCATCACATTTTGCACTACTGGCACCAAAGCTTCGACTGCCAACAGCGTCCCTGTAAACGTCCTTGCTACTCGTGCGTACTGAAAGGTTCTGTCACTTAATGGTTCCGGCAAAACTTTAACAGGCTGAGCAAAAAGCTGTGTAAGCAAACACAGAGCAAATACAAATGACAAGAAGCCTTTCATGGGAAACGCCATTCCCAAAATAACGGGTAAAAAATTGTTAAAAGTCTCAGGCTGGGGCCTGAGACTACTGCTTTATTCACATCTTTTGCAAACAGACATGTGCAAAAACTTTGGCATCGTTAACAATGTTGTCCAGCACGTCATATTCATTAGGCTCGTGAGCCATGTCTTCAATGGTTGACCAGACCGCAGCCGGTAAACCTTTACGACGGAAAAAGGCAGCGACGGTTCCGCCACCAATGCCTTTAGGTTTAGCTTCCACATTGTAAACGTCTTTAATGGCATTTTTTAAAGCCTGCACCACCGGGGCATTGACATCGGTAGAAGGTGCGGCCTGTTCGTATTGTTCTGTTGAAATTTCAATCTTAACGTTAAATTTTTTCTCGATGCGCTCACTTATCTTACTAATTGTTTTAAGCACCTCCTCGATCTCATAACCCGGCAAAATTCGGCAATCCAGATAAAAGATATCTTCACCAGGAATGGTGTTAATATTAGGCACATTGGCCTCTTTACGCGTTGGCTCAAAGGTACTTTCCGGAGGATCAAACAGGTCGTCTTTTTGATCATAAATCTGGTGCAGTTCATCTAGGGCCACCACCAAATGCGAGGCGGCTTTAAAGGCATTAATACCGTTGGCCGGCATGCTGGCGTGCGTTTGTTTTCCAATAGTTTTAAATTTAACCCAAAGAATAGATTTTTCGGCCACTTCGATCATGCTGCTATCTTTTTCACCAGCATCCGGTACAATGATTAAATCATCATCTTTGAACAAATTTGGCTGGGTTTCTAACAGATGCTGCAGGCCATATTTACTGCCAGTCTCTTCATCGGCCACAAAGGCCAGGCCCAGGGAATAATAGGGTTTAATGCCCAAATCATTAAACGTTTTGGCTACCAGGCATCCTGTAACAATGGCGTGGTGATTATCTTCCGTTCCACGCCCGTAAATCTTATTCCCCTTTACAACAGCTTCGAAGGGATTTGTGTCCCATTTGGAAAGGTCGCCTTCCGGTACAACGTCCATGTGCCCCAAAATCCAGACCGTGCGTGAAACCTGTCCGGGAATTTTTGCAATCAGATTGGGCCTCAGGCCACCAGGTATCCTGGGGTCGGAAGCAGGGCATTCTTTAATCTCCTTAATGCCAATGGTTTTTAGATAATTTTTCAAAAACTCCGCTTTTTCCATCTCACCGGTACCGCCATTTGTAGGTCCCAGGGCTTTGATCGGAACAATAGCTTTGTTCAGATTGATGGCTTCGGTTCTCAGGCCATCCAAATAATTGAAAATGCGTTGCAGTTCGCTCTGTGTCATTGTTTACTCCTGCGGTTAAGCGTTTGTATTATTCATTAAATATTTTGAAATCAGCCATTTGAGGAACGACCTGTTTTTGCAAAACTTTACTGAAGTAACGGTCGGTCATGCCTGCCAAAAAATCTCTTACTTTAATTTCATCTGGCGTTTCCAGTAAATAATCTTCACATTTTGAAGACAGGAAGTGTTGGAATATTTCACTTTCCTGATCATTCTTCTTCAGACGTTCTAAAAAGTGTTCAAACAACAGTTCAAATCCGCGTTTGATACGCCGGTGATTAATCTTCAATTTAGGACTTTTGTAAATATGCTGGTAATTAAATTGCTTAAGTTCAAACAAGGCCTCAGAAATCTGATCGCTAAAACAGATATAATTTTCCTGATAGCTATTGCATACTACATCATTAACCAGGGTATCAATAATCTGGCCGTTGGAAGTGCCAAGAACATCCGTAGCAGCCGGCGGCAGGTCTTCCCGTTTGATGAGGCCAATACGGATGGCATCGTCGATATCCTGACCAATGTAGGCAATGGTATCGGTAATACGAACCACACAGCCCTCCAGAGTGGCTGGCATCATATCGACCCATTCCCCGGCCTGCATTCGTTCAATGTAACTCTGTAGATCTTTTTCGTTTTTATAAGGATCCGGTTCTAATTTTTGATTGTGCACCTCGCCATTGTGGGAAAGGATGCCATCGCGGGTTTGAAAAGTCAGATTAAGTCCGCACCCTTTTTTGGCAATACGATCCACCACACGTAAACTCTGGATATTATGATGGAAATGCCCGAGGCCGTATTTTTGGCTGATTTCACTCAAAAAAACTTCGCCATCGTGGCCAAAGGGCGGATGGCCTAAATCGTGTCCCAATGCAATGGCTTCAATTAAATCGGTGTTCAAGGAAAGAAAACGACCAATGGTACGGGCAATTTGCGCTACACTTAAAGTATGCAAGCTGCGACTGGTTAATTGTTCGTCTAACAGAGAGACAAAATAAATCACCTGCGTTTTCCCTGTGTAACGCCGAAAAGCGCCGCTGTAAAAAATTCTGTCGCGATCAAGGGCAAAAGGCGGCCTGTAATGTACAATATTTTCTTCTCTTGAACGAACGGCCGCAGAATTAGGCGTAGCAAAAGGCGACAGGTTTTGTTCCTCCTGCCGATTTTTTTCTTCGGCGATTTTTTGTAAAAGAGTCTCTTTGTTCATGCTTAGCTTTCAAATTTGTAATAAATTTAATAAACCTAAAATAAAGTGCCAAATATTCCTTGTATTACTATTAGATAAGAGTTTTATTATGGGAAATAGAATGAGCGTTTAAGAAGTAAATGATCTGCCCAGCAGCCAGACGGATATATTAATGAAAAGAATAGCGAGGCATTAAAAATAACATCTTTTATTTTACCTTATTTCCTTTCCCACTAAATCTGTAAAATCAGTCTAATCCATTAAAATAATTCAGTGGATATCTGTGTCGATCTGTGGCTTATAAACTTCTTTGGGGTTCAATGACTATCAATTTAGCAATTTAGCGGCAATTGGTCTTAGTAAGGAGTTATTTGGCTCACAAAAAAAGACAACCATTAATAATTATTTAATTGTGGTACATCCCCATATTTCGCTTTAACCGGCTGAATCAAAATATCCGGAATGGGTTTGGGTTTGCCACGTAAATCTGTACACACCCAGGTAACCCGCGCTCTGGCAGCCAATTGTTTGTCTGGCAGTTTACGAATTTGTTGTTCAAATACAGCTGAACTGGTTTTACGCCCGACCCATTTTACACTGACTTCAATTAAATCATTCATGAACAGCGGCTTTTTATAATCAATTTCAATTCTAACGATGGGGAGTAAAAAATTAGCTTCTTTAAGCTTTTGCAGATCATATCCCAGGCTTTCCAAAAACTCAACGCGAGCCGCTTCACAATATTGCAGATAAACGGCATTGTTTACATGGCCGTAAATATCGCATTCATAAGAACGTACTTTCAGAGTGGTAACAAATTCTTCCATCTTTTAGCGATCTCCTGGTACCAACACCTTTAATTTTTTAGGCAGTATATTAATTTTTAATTTTTTAGGACCCATACGCGGTTCTCCGTCCGTATGAAAGATCCCCTTATCATTTTCCCGAATTATTTCCAATTCATTTACACTAAAATGCTGGTATTCCCTGACCTTTTCAATGGAACCATCAAACAATCTTCGCAGTTGCAGCGCTGCTTTGAACACATTTATTTTATTTAAAATGCATAATTCCAAAATACCATCATCAACTTTGGCCATGGGGGCAATGGTAGCGCGCATACCATATTGGATTGTATTTGCCACCGTAATCAGCAAAGGATGGACATCCAGAATTTGTCCATTAAATTTCAAGGTAAAACCTTCGTACCTGTAACGAAAGTATTCCCTTACACCAATGTAAAAATAGGGCAATGGCCCTCTAAAACCAAACTCCTGAAATTGGGCGCCAATGTAGGCATCAAAACCTACACCTGCCACACCGAAGAAATAGTAATCATTAATTTTACCCACATCAACGGTTCTAATTTTGCCGTATTGTAGCGTGTGCAGCGCAGGAAATGTTATTAATGGTATTTTGAGAGATCGGGCGTAACCGTTTCCGGATCCCTGGGGAATCAAGCCCAGAGCGGCATTGCTGCCTACCAGACCACTGGCCACTTCATTCATTGTGCCATCACCGCCTACGGCTACTACTACATTTACATTTTGTCTGGCAGCCTCCTTCGCTAATTGACTGGCATGGCCGGGGAATTCGGTGTATTGAATCTGGTAATCAATGGTTGAATGTTGTTTGAATTCTTTATGAATAATATCTTCTACAGATTTTTTATTTTTTCGAATACCAGATATGGGATTTAAAATAAACAGAAAAGTACGTTTTTCCATAAGGCTAAGAATCCAAACTAAGAAAAAAGGCAGCACAAGGCTGCCTTTTCAACTTATTTAAGTTTAAAGTGGAAGGGAATATTCATTTTGACGCGAACATATTTGTCACGCTGTTTGGCCGGTTTAAAAATACACTTTCGTGCTGCGGCCAAAGCAGCTTCATCCAGCATTGGAATGGATTTGAAAATTTTCGCGTCTTCTACTCTACCATCTTTGCCAATGGTAACCGTCACAACCACAATACCCTCAATGCCTGCTTTACGAGCTAACTCTGGGTAAACCGGTTTTTCTTTATGAATAATTTCAGGCTTTTCTGACACCGCAAAGAATTCATAAATTTCCTCATCTTCCGGTGGTGGAGGCGGAGGTAAATTTTCCGTCGGTTCCAAAGTAACTTCAGTATCTTCAATGGTCACATCATCCAACAATTCATCATCATCAGCTTCAACCGGTATCGATGGTCTTGCCGGGGGAGGCGGTTTTTGAACTTGTTGAGTTTGTGGGATTTCAATGGTTTCTATTACAATGTTTGGACGCTCCGGTAATTGCACACTGCTTTCAAATGTTTTAAAGGAATAAAATACGCCAATCATAATTAAAAGCGCAATCGCCAATGAAGCTTCCAATACCTTGTAATATTTTAGTCTTAAATCGGCTTCCGGATTTTTTTGCATCGCTTTCATTAGAACTCACCTCCCGGAACCGCAAAATAATGCACTTTTAGTGTGTTCGCTTTTCGCAGCTCCTGATGAATTTCGTTTACAAAGCCCATTTTGTTGTTTTTGTCTATCTTCAAGGCTACCTGAAGCTGAGGGTCATTTACCAGTTTCTGGTACATGATACTTCTGAGATTGCTTAATCTGCTTATTTTAATATCATCTACCACTACCTGATGGTTCCGGTCTGCCCAAATCGTTACAATATGCCGTTTGGAACCCGGAACTTTTTGAATCTTCGTCGCCTCCGGCAATTGGACTTTTAAACCGGAATACTGGCGAATAACCGTAGCCACCATAAAGAAAATGAGCAACATAAAGATAATATCGGGCATTGAGGCCGTCGGAATTGCGGTCTTCGTTTTCGATTTTTTTTGAAATTTCATCTATCGACCTCCATTAATTACTTCTCTGGCTCAGCCAGTGAGATTTTCTTTGCCCCTGCCTTTTTTAATTGATCGAGAACTTTAACATAGGTCTGATAATCCGTTTCTTCATCCGTTTTTAGAGAAATTACCAGTTTGTCGTTCTCGGCAATCCTTTCTTTGATAATTCTGGCAATATCTCTCACATTAATTTCCTTGCCGTCTAACAAGACCTGTCCCTGAGCATTAACTAACATGTTAGCCAGATTCTTTTTAGGAATTTTTATCTCTGTATGTCCCGGAGGAGGAAGCACCAGGTCTAATCCTTTTTCTGTATCAATAGACGTTGTAACCAGGAAGAAAATTAACAATAGAAAAACAATATCAGCTAATGAAGAAGAAGGAATCTCGACCTCTTCTTTTTTACGTTTTTTACCCAAAACCATGATTTCTTACCTCTTCTGGGTTATTGGTTTTTCTTTTCTTCCATTTCGACCAGGGCATCCATCAATTCAACCGAACTTTCTTCCATATCAATGATTAATTTGTCAATACGAGAAGTAAAGTAGTTGTAGAAAATTTGAATAATAATAGCCACAACCAAACCAAACAGAGTGGTCAACAAAGCTTCGGAAATACCACCAGCCACAATGGCGGGAGAAATATCGTTGGCCTTTTTAATAGAATCAAAAGCGCCAATCATACCAGATACTGTACCGGTAAATCCAAGCATTGGAGCCAATACGATTACGGTAGCCAATACGATCATACCTCTTTCCAAAAAGGCCATTTCAATGGAACCAGCGTTGGTAATCGCTTTTTCCACATGTTCCAGTCCCTTGTTTGCGCGAGACAAACCTGCATGTAAAATTGATGCAACAGGACCTGAAGTTTTTTCACATTCGGCAGCAGCGGCTTCAATCCCACCTTCTTGCAAAGCATTGTGAAGGCGTGCCAGAAACTTGCGTGTATTGACTGATGCACGCGTTAAAGTCCAGAATCTTTCTAAAGAAAAACCAAGACCAATTACAAGAAGTCCAAGGATCGGCCACATAAATGGGCCACCAGCTAAAAATAGTTCGACCATATCGTCAACTCCCTTTCTTAATTGTTTTACTTAAAAAACTTGTCTTTTTTGCGCTTAAATTTAAATATAAGTTTACTATTTTTAAAGATTGAAGTCAATTCTAATTTTCCCTTTCTTCCCTTAATTTTCATTTTTCAATAAAGCTTTAGCACGATCAAAATATTGGCTCGCTTTCTTAAATTGTTGATCACTGGCCAGCAGCATTTGATAAAATGCCGGCAAACCCCAATAGAATCTGGCTATTTCAGCTTTTAAACGCTGTTTAAGATAATTTTGCTCCATTTTAAATTCCTTGGCAGGAATTTTTATCTTATTTTGCCAGGCAATCTGTTTTAATGTTTTTAACATGGCCTCTGATACGGTAAATTTTTCTTTGAACTGCTGAAAATCGGTACTCCAATATTTTAATTTGCCCGACCATTTTAGGATGGTTTTAAAATAAATACGTTGATTAAACAGTTGCAACATCCAGTCAGCGGCATGCAGGCTATCAGAAAACAGAATTTCCACATCAGGCCAAATACCTCCCCCCCCGTAAACTTTGCGTCCTTTGGAAGTGTAAAACACTTGTTGCTGCTGGCTGCTGTCTATACCAGCTTTTTCCAGTGAATCGCTCCATACCTCGGTGAAATATTTTTTAGTCGATTTGTTTTTGTACGGGCGTTGGATGAGTCGCCCAAGTGGCGTGTAATATTTGGAAACGGTTAAACGAATACGGGAATCATCCGGCAGTTCAAATTCATTTTGCACCAATCCCTTACCAAAGCTGCGCGTTCCAACAATTAAGGCCCTGTCGTAATCTTGCAAAGCGCCTGCCACAATTTCAGAAGCACTGGCGGTATTGTGGTTAATTAAAACAATTAACGGATAATCCCTCACCTTGCCATCGCGATATTCTGCAGTGTAATATTTTTCATTGAACGTTTTTAATCGTCCTTTGGTGTAAACCACTAACTTGTTACCTTCAATAAACTTGCTAACCACAGCAACGGCCTGGCGTAACAAGCCGCCGCCATTGTCTCGCAAGTCTAACATTAGCTGCTTAATGCCCTGTGCTTCAAGTTCGAGCAATGCATTTTCCAGTTCTTCTGAGGTGGTAAAAGCAAAACGATTCAACCAGACGTAACCGGTAATGGAATCCACCTTAAAATAGGTATTGATGGTTGTGATGGGTATTTCATCACGGATCAGGGTCACTTTAAAAGGCTCTGCCAGTGTAGGGCGTTTTATGGTGACGGTTACTTTGGTTCCCCGCGGCCCTTTTAGTTTTTTGGGAACATCCTCAATTGTTAAATCTTTGGCAGACTCACTTTCGATTTCAATGAACTGATCGCCAGCCTGTAACCCGGCCCGCGCCGAAGGCGATCCTTGAAAAACCGTAATCACTGTTGGGTAATGGTCAATGATATCGAATTGAATGCCAATTCCGTAGTAATGACCTTCAAAATCTTCCTGCGTACGTTTAACCTGTTCAGGATTTAAATAAATGGAATGGGGATCGAGCGATTGTAAGGCTGCAGAAAGAGCTTTATCGGTAGTGGATTGCCAGTCAACCGAATCCACATAAAAGCGATTAATGATCTTAAAGGTTCGTTCCAGCTTGTAAGCGCCCTGTTCATTGGCAGGCAAATAGTTGAACAGCACCAACTTGTAGTTGTTGCGAATAAAAATCAAAAGAACAACCGCCAAAATAATAAGTAAAAAACGGGTACGTTTAGTCATCCCGGCCTTCCCCGAACAATTATTCCACTTAAATTAAGCTTACTTTTTGTTTAATCTGGCATTCAAACTCTTTTTCAAGTTGAACATCAAAAACAAACAACACCGCAGAACTCTGATAAACGCGTTCAAAACCACTCTCGGAAAGGGAAATAGTTTCGACAGGAGTGCGCCAGATTTCATTTAACCGTTCACTGTTCAATTGCACATCAATTTTTAAATATTCGTCGCGCAAACCAATCATTTTTGCACGGGGCAAAACTCCGGAAGAATTTAAATAAAAAGAGTCGAGCCGCCCATTTTGATCATAATAATAGCGGTCATCGGCCTGCCCTGCCTGTAATCCGTAATTAAACTCAACGGCAAACCGGAAACCCAGCGCTTGCTGCCCATGATTGACGAACTGATAGTTAGTGTCAATCTCAGCCGTTTCGATTTGGATGGAAACTATTTTGAGTAAAGAAACGGGGCGCCCTTCGATGTGGCCATCTCTTCTAAAGTGTAGCTCAATCGTTTTGTCTTTTCGTATTTGATTAATTAATCGATAAGGCTGATTGTAAAAATCACCAATTTCTTTGTAATCTAAATTTTCGAATTTTTCTAAAGAACAATCAGCAGGCAACACATGATCAATCAAAGAACGGCGTTCGTAGGCATCATATTTTAACTTTTGATACAAATCGCGTTCTTTGGTTAAAACCAAATCGTGAATGCTGGCCGTTTGATCACCGCCCTTTTCTAAATCTTCCACAAAAACAGCGTCTTTTAGTTTATTGTGGTAGCCTTCTTCACGGCGCGTCATGGTGTCCAGTAAATTTTTGCCGGCAGGTTTAAAATCGTATTCGAACAACATAGCCCCCTTATCTGGCTTAAAGTAAGCATTGTGCACTGCCGTTTCTACTAAAATTTCATCGTGTCCATCCGCATCAAAATCACTGTGTTCTACGATGGGCAAAGAACGATGCCCATCGATTAATTTCTCGGCAGCAATTAAATTATTAAAAATGGCAAACCGCAGATGGGCCAGGTACAGCCCGCCAAACACACCATGCCAGTAAGGGCAATTACATTGCGCAGCCCAAAGGTGATCCAGAGCCTTTTCTTTGGCCTGAGCATTACCGGAAAAATCATTTTTGTGCACCAGCTTACTCAGGCGTAACATCTTTTTGTGCATCACGTTCACTTCCGGATACTTACTCATAAAGTTTCGCCAGAATCCGCCGCGCACAAAAATCCCGTACTCATCGAGTAAGCCCTGATCTGCCAGTAAATGTTCAAAGTGTTCATATTTTCTGAAAGTATTGGGGAAGAGAGCCCAGTGCATCATTTCTGCATAAGACGCCGTTGGCAGATAAATTTTACCAACCGGAGCCAGTTCTTCCAGTACTTCGGAAAAATGGATCAGTTCAATCCAATCCGCATTGGCTTCCAGAGTTTTAAAAAAGTTTTCCATCCAGTTATTTTCATAAACGTGGCGGTAAGTATTAGGCCAAACGCCAAATTTTTCGCCATCATCGGCAAACACCACTAAATTGCTGCCCTGTTCATTGGCAAAAGATTTTAACACCTCAATCGTTTTTTCCGGTTCCTGGAAAGGAATGGTGTACCGCAGATGTTTATTAATGGGAAATAAGGCAACAGTATTACCCAGATCTTCTGTTAAAAAATAACCGGTTAAGTCTTTGTCTTCCAACCCGGCGTATTTAAAGTGGGTATCATCCAGAATGGTGTATTTCATGTTTGCAGCCACCAAAGAAGAAGGCAAATTTGGTTCCCAGACTCGTTCCGCCAGCCACATACCCTTTGCCGGGTAACCAAACAATGATTTAACTCTCTGGCTTAGTTTTTTGATTTGGCCCACGCGATCTGCTTCAGGGATTACTGAAATGATCGGTTCATAATAAGCCCCACTCATCACTTCTAACTGTCCACGGTCAACCATTTCTTTTACCATCGTCAACAATTCAGGATGGCGCTCTTCCAGCCAGTCGATCAAAATACCTGTAAAATGAATGGAAATCTTGATGGAGGGATGGTTTTTAAGCACCTGCAGAAACGGTAGATAGCTTTTTTGATAAGCATCCTCGAAAACAAAATCGAAATTGCCGATCGGTTGATGATTGTGTATGCCAAAAGCAAATTTTATTTTCTTCATTCGATCTACTTCCTTATTTTTTATCTGTTCAGGAAAAATTTGTAACCGATTAATTTGTAAATCAACTTAGCCACTGTAAATTCAGAATGCCTGCTTCCTGGCTGCGGACTTAGTTCTACCACATCCACGCCAATCACATTTTTTGTTTCAAATAATTTTTTTAGAAATTTTAACGTCTCGGGCCAAAAAAAGCCTCCCGGTTCAGGCGTACCTGTGGCCGGCAAAACAGCCGGATCAAAAAAATCGACATCAAAGGTCAGGTACACATTTTCAGTTAAAGAATGTAAAATCTTTTCGGACCAGCCCTTGTACAATTGATGAGCAAACCAGGTTTTGATTGAACTGGATTTTATAAACTTGGCCTCTTCTTTGGAAAGAGCACGAATGCCCAGCTGGACAATTCTTTGATTCAAAGAAAATATGCGTCGCATTACACAGGCGTGAGAAAAGGGCGTCCCCTGATACTGATCACGTAAATCAGCATGCGCATCGAATTGAATGACCGAAAGGTTTTTGAACTTTGCATGGTAAGCTCGGTAAAGCGGAAAAGAAATGGAATGTTCGCCGCCAATAGCAATTACAAATTTTTCGTCATCAAGCAGCTGGTTTACCTGATTTGTAATAATTTGGAAATCCGCTTCAATGAAACCAGAAAAGTTCAAAGTTGGCAGCGTAGTAATGCCCGCATTAAAAGGTTCGACCTCTAATTCTTCATCGTACGTTTCAAGGAAAGGAGAAACCTCCAGAACAGCCTGTGGGCCATGCGCAGCGCCTTTGCCAAAGCTGGTTGTTTTTTCAAAAGGAACAGGTAAAATGGCTACTCTGGCCTGGCTGTAATTCACCTCTGGTATTTCGTTTTGTAAAAACTGCATCAATTCGATGTAACCTTCCTGGCTAGGGCAACAAAATGGCGGCGGCAAAAACCGTTGTCCAAAAACCTCGGGCATCGCCTTTAGCATACTGCGTAATATTTTGCGAATGCACAATTTTACCGGAAATATGCCACAAATTTCTTTTTTCGTCCCAACTTAAATCAGGATCAAACTCCACACCTAAAATGGTGGCCAACATTTCTGCTGCCAGGTCTTCTGCGTATTCGCCGGCTTCTTCTTCAGTTTGGCCATAGCCATGGTGTTCTGACAGATAGCCGTAAGCTTTTTGATCTTTAGGGATGGCTAAACCAATAGAAGCAGTAATTCTTCTGCCAGGCTCATTGGTGGCATTACGGCTCATAACGGCATGAACAATCTGTCCTGGTTCCAGTTCTTTAAGTCCTTCTTCCCTGCTGATTAATTTGCATCCCGGAGGGTAAATACTGGAGACAGACACCAAATTGTAGGGCCCCACACCAGCATTGCGCAAGGCCATTTCAAAACTGGTTAATTGTTCTTTACTTACCCCTACCCCTTTTGTTAAAAAAATTCGTTTTGGTACGTACAACGCTATGTTCCTCCATCAATAAAATCATCCTGATCTTCTTCGCTTAAGGTTTTTAGTTTTTTTCTATTTCTTAAATAAACCACTACTACAGCAATCAAAAAAAGCAAACCACTCAGGGCAAATATCCATTCTTCAAATTTCAACAATACCAGCCAGCGATACTTTTGTTTAATGAATTCATTCCATTGAATTTCAAAATCCAGCAGATCAAAACCAAAGGTAAATCGAAAAGCTTTGTGGAAATTTTTTTGGTGTCTGATATTTTTCAATAGTTCAATGAGCCGTTGATCACCAAATTGTTTGGCCATAAACTCAACAGCGCTTTGGGCTTCCACATAAGCTAAGCGGGCCTGTGGGGCTTTCATCTTCAGCAACGAATCGATAGACATTAAATCAATGATCTTTTTTTGCACCATCGCCTGGGCTAGTACTATTTTTTTCTCAAAACTCAGGCCGCCCTCACTAAAATAGTCCGCCATGCCTTCGTTAAGCCAAACTGGTAGGTACGCACCTTGTAAAAAATCGTACAGCAAAATATGCACCAGTTCGTGAATGAGAATTTGCGGACTCTTTTTAATCTGTTCCGCGTCGGCTAATTTCAAGATCACCATGCGCTGTTGGGGCAGGGCCACCGCTTGGCTCCATTCAGGAACCTGGTTGTATAAAAACCCCTCAAACTCTTTATCCGATTTTGTAAGACGCACACTAACCGGCACATCCAAAGCTTCATGAAAAAGTCCTTCTATTCTCTGCAAGGGTCTATCAATTTTCTGGATCAATTCGTTTACCAACAAGCTGTCGGGTTGATCATAATAAAAGATCAAAGCCCGATATTGCTGCTTTTTTAACGTTGCTCCATATGTCAAAGACCAAAAGCTTACAATTAGGAAAATGCCGAATATAAATATTTTATTAACTTTTGCCAAATTTAAATCTACCATAATTTACATTCAAAGCAAACGTACTTAAAGCACAAATTTTTTGTACGTTACCTCTTCATTTACACGGGATAATAGGATCAGTCCCGTCACAAAAAAGATCACCAAAGAAATGATGGCCATACGCTGATTTCCGGTTAAAGTCGAAACCAGACCAAAGGTAAAGGGGCCCAGAATGGAAGAGAATTTACCCATTAAAGCGTAAAAGCCATAAAATTCGGCTTCCATTCCGTTGGGGATTAATTTTCCCATCATGGCCCGGCTGGCCGATTGAGAAGAACCCATGGCCACGCCGGCAATTAGGCCGACTACGTAGAACATGACCGCAGTGTATGTAAAAAAAGCGCCAACAGTTACAACAATCCAGAGTAGGAGTGTAATCATTATTGTTTTTTTGGGGCCAAATTTATCAGTCAGGTAACCAAAAACATAAGAACCGGAGATGGCCGAGGATTGGACAATGGCAAAAAATTGGATGACTTCGCGAACGGAAAAGTCAAGCGTGGTACTGGCAAAAATACCGCTAAAATAGATCACCGTGTTAACGCCGTCGATGTAAACAAAGTAAGCTAACAAAAATTTATTGATTTCGGAAAATTCTTTTAAACGCTTTATTGTGGCAATGGTACGCTGATAGCCGGCTTTAAAGTAATTGGGCTCTGTTTGGGTTACATTTACCTCCCGCTCCTTAATCAGAAAAAAGAAAGGTAAAGAAAAAATTAAAAAGAAAAGAGCTGCCAACACAAAAGTTGGCCGAACCAGTGACAGATCATTGGCAGCAAACGCCTTATTGGCAAATGGCAGGGCAATCATTAAACTGATTAATGAGCCAACATAACCAAAAGCAAAACCATAACCCGAAATTTTACCAATGTTGGAAGGGGTTGAAATTTGAGGTAAAAAACCATTGTAAAACACTAAAGCGCCTTCAAAGCCAACATTACCAATGATAAAGATTAATACTGCCTGTAAGATCATGCCGGGCTGTAAAAGATACAAAGAAGCCATGGCCAGCACGCAGACCATGGTATAAAAAAACAGGAATTTCTTTTTTTGGTTACTGTAATCGGCAATAGCGCCCATGATAGGCGAACTTAAAGCAACAATAGCCATAGAAAGCGAGCCACCCAGGCCCCATAAAAAATCACCGGGATTCCGGCACCAGTTACCTAATTCAATGGTAAAATTACCAACAATGTATTGTTTAAAATAGATGGCATAGACAACGGTGACAATAATGACGCTGTAAGAAGTGTTAGCAAAGTCATATAAAGTCCAGGCAAATATTTCTTTGCGTAAGCGCCGTTGGGCAATTTTTGTTAGATTCAACTGGCTGATGGCTGAGTCTCCGTTACTAAAAAAATACCTTCTCCTAAAATTAGGAGAAGGTACTCAAATTCGCAAGAAAATATTTAAAGCATGATGGATTACAACTGATCCTGAACGTGCCTTACCACTAAATTGATGACCGCTTTTAAAGTATCAAAAACCCCTTCGCCGCGCACAGCAACGGCCTCAAAAGAAGGAACGTCGAAAAAGTTAAGCCGTTTTTGTAAAACTTCCACCGGCTCTACCCCTGGTAAGTCGCGTTTATTGTACTGAATAACCCAGGGAAAATTCTCCAATGAATGGCCCTCTTGTTTTAAATTTTCTTCGAGGTCCAGCAAAGTTTCAATATTGGCTTCCATGCGGTGAGGTTGAGAATCGGCCACAAAAACAATCCCATCCACGCCATTCAGAATCACTTTACGACTTGAGGCATAGTAAACCTGTCCCGGCACAGTGTACAGGTTAAATTTGGGTTTTTTGCCTTTAATTCGGCCAACTTCAATTTGCATAAAATCAAAAAAAATGGTCCGGTCTTCTTTAGTTTTTAACGATACCAATTCTCCTTTTAAAGAAGGGTCTAACTTTGAGTGGATATATTCAAGATTTGTTGTTTTGCCACTCATCCCTGGACCATAGTAAACAATTTTCAGATTGATTTCTTGTAATGCCCAGTTAATAAACATCCTGTTCCTCTTTTATTAAGATCAACTTTCATCCAACTATATTTTAGAGCCAAATTTTATTTAAAAGCATCGTCCAAAGCATCGCCAAGTAAAGAACTAAAATCGGAATCGATCATTTTCTCCCGATCGCCGCCTTCTTCTTTCTCTTCTTTTAGGGCTGCCAGCAAATCTTCAATAGCCTTTTTGGTGTAAATCCGAATTAAGCCCAGTGTAACGCTTACATCAAAGACCACAACCAGAAAAAAGTCGTCACCGACATTTGAAAGATAAACATTTCTTTTTTCACCTTCATGAAACAGCAATTTAAATTTTGCTTCTTCACCAACCAGCTTAGCCATTTCTGAGGTAGCGGCAAAGTCACTTGCTGCCAGAGCAGAAAGTACAGTTGTGTTCATTTCGTCGGTATTACCGCGCTGGCTGATTAACTGGCCGCTCATATCGGCAAATAGAATTGCGGAAGCTTTGGTCTTGGTAGCCAGCTCAGAAAGTACTTTGGTTATGGCATCGTACTGTTTGCTGTTTAAAATGACCTGCCGGCTGCCGTCTTTTAATTTACGTGTTTGAACCATAGCTCTATCCTTTTTTTAATTGATATTTACAGTTTAAATGATTGCTGTTGTTCTAAACGCTTTAAAGCAATTTTTACCGATTCTCGTAAGCGTTCCAGTGCCTCCGCCAATTTTTCGATTTCGTCATGTGTTTTAATTTCAATCCGCTTTTCTAATTTCCCCTGACTAATTTCGTCAGCTCTCTGCGTTAAGTAAATAATCGGCCTCACTAACCTCCCACCTAAAATAAAGATTAACAAGCCTCCAAACAAGGTTACAGCTAAAACAGAAAGCACAATTACTTGAATCGTTTTGTTCAAGCTGGCCTGAACGTAAGAAGTATCTAACCCGACGCGGATGTAGCCCACCAAACCTTCTTCCACCGGAATCCATAAATCATAAACTGTTGTCTTTAATTCAGGAACCGTCAGCAATCTGGTTGTCTCTCCCCTGTTACTTATACTTTCCTGATCTACTTGCAAACTTAGAGGGATATTTCCATTAAAATTGTCACCGACAATGTTTCCCTCACCATCCTGAATCAAAATGTAATCCAGGCTTTCAAAGTTCATATTGTTGGCGATTAAATAACGCAAGCCAACCTGGTCGTTGTTCATAATAAGATCGGCGCTACTGCTGGCCAGGTTGTGCCCAATGGTGCGGCCTCTTTCTATAACTTCTTTTTGAAATGTTTCGCGCACGGTGTGACTAACCCAAAAAACAATAACAAGAGCCAGTACAACATTACTTAAGAAGAATAAGCCGCCAATCTTCCAACGGATGCTCACGAATCTTTTCATTTCTTCACTTCTTTTATTAAATTCAGCATTTCCCTCTGAAATTTTATTTTTTTATTCTCATCGCTGATCTCATCACTTAATAGTTCAATAAATTCCGGTAGCCGATCTTTTGACAGTTTATCAGCGGTTAAATTTAATTCTGTTAAAACATCATTAATCAAATACTGGGCTACCGGGCCAATATAACGCATTAACCTGTCAGTAATTTTTTTAAGAACCTTTTCATTAACATATTCAACTTTCACATCAACTTGATGATCGAAAAAAATTAAGCCTTTTTTCCTTAAAGAAGCAATTATTTGATAGGTCTCCTCCAAAGTTAGGGCTAAATTTCCGGCAATTTCCTTAACCGTTTTTACGCCGTCAATTTGTGTAATTACGCCCCATTCAAGTGAAGAAAGACTGATTTCACTTCCCACCCCTGTAGGCGCTAATTTAAAGACCATGTTTTCATTAACCATTTTTTTACGCTAATTAATTCAATTAATTGAATATAGATTAAACCAGCTTAGAAATCAAACGAACTTCTTTTTCATCAAACTGGCCTTTTTTCAAATGAATATCTAAAGCGCTTTTCTCCTTCTTTAACCATTTTAAAAATGCTTTTTCTTCCAAAAGACCGGCAACGGTTACATTTAAGGTAATTCTTAAAAGTGACACAACTTCATGGTTCCGAAAAATAACCAAAATAAAAAATCCATTAGAAAACCGGGCCAGCAATGAACGGTTTAACCAGAGTAATTCAGCCAGAATTAATTTCTGTTGTTTTTTTTCGTTTGCAGCAGCCATTTTTAACAGGTAACTGGCAATGTGATGAATCGTTTCCCTGGGAATACCCGTTTCAGTTTGTTGCCAAACGTTACCTTTAAAGGAAATTATGGCTACTGCTTCTACGGACTCAATTTGTCGGATTTCCTCGATCAATTTTTCAGACATAATCTATTTATCGTTATTTTTTTTAATAAGTTAAGCTCTATTTAAATTTAAATGGCTATTTTTAAAGTTTCTCTGATGACAGATAGGACCAGTTCAGGTTGAATTTTTCTGACTAAATAGATCACCAATAATAAGTTTTTGTCCAATTGCATTAAAAATTGATGCCTGCCTCCCTTGTTTAATAAAAGATAACGAGGATTGGGTTCCGCTAATTCCTGAGATATTTTTTGAGCTTCGTACCAGTGAAATAAAATGAGATTTACATCAACTTCCTGTTTTTCGCTTTGCCCAACAATGTTGCCGCTTTGGTCAATGATCAAAACCTTTTCCAGACCTTTAACATTAAACAGAGCGTCCATTAGTTTGTTATAATTAAACTTACTATCAGGCAAACTGGAATCTCGTTTATGTAAACCTTCTAATAAGAGATTGTTCCAATTTTTTTTAATCGTAATCGCCGGCGCTCGCACTTCGGTTTCAACTTTAAAATTGCCCGAATAGAGTTCCAATAGTTTAAAAAAAGCCTCTTCCCCAATTAAAGGATCATACTCAGCATGAACCACCTGCCCTTCATGGAAATAAATAAAACCAAACCGTCCCATGTGCTCGATGGTCAATTTTGCGGTATTTCTTTCCATGCAATTAATCTGCACCAGAGTGGGCAGTTTAATATCTTTTAAATTGCCAACTAAAGCCATTTAACTTAATAATCCCATTACTTTACTCTTAAAGTCTTTCATATCAAAAGGTTTTTCGATGTAAAATTTTGCTCCTTCACGTTGTGCTTCTTCTTTTTTGTCATCAGATCCGTAGGCAGTCATCACAATAAATTTAGTTTCCGGATCCTTTTTCTTAATCTCTTTTAAAAGATCAAAACCACTCATGCCTGGTAAAAAGATATCGGTTATCACCAGATGAAACGGTTTTTCATTGAATTTTTGCAGAGCTTCTTCTGCGCTTTCAGCCGTCACAACCTCATAAGGTTCTTTGGACAAAATGAAACTCTGGTACAAACTGAACGTGATGGTTTCTTCATCATCAACGATTAATATTCTTTTGACCATGATTCATACCTTTCCTTTTCTGGAATTGGGAAAAAGAGTGAAAATGTTGTCCCTTTATTAACCGAAGAAGTTACTTCAATCTTTCCGCCATTTTCCTGTATCAGTCGGTTCGAAATTGAAAGACCCAAACCAATACCGCTGCTTTTTGTGGTAAAAAAGGGATTGAAAATCTTTTCCAGATTTTGTTCGGGGATTCCGACTCCGCTATCTGTAATTTGAACGCAAACCATCCTCAGATTCTCTTTCTTATTTTCATTTAAAGAATTGGCCACCACCGAAATATTAACCATTAAATCTCCACCATTGGGCATGGCTTCGATGGCATTTAAAAACAAATTCATGAAAACCTGTTCTATTTGGCCGGGGTCTACAAAAATTTGAGGAACCTCGTATTGGCTGTTTTTAAGAAAATTGATCTTTTTCTTTTTAAATCGAGGGGCCAGTAAAAGATAGATGCCATCGATTAACATTTCCACATCATGAAATTCCTGAACCGGTTTACGGGGCCTGGTAAAATCGAAAAAGCGGCCGAGCAAATCGTTGCTGCGGTCAATAGCTTTAATAATTCGTGAAACCAGCTGGCTTCGGAAGTCATCTGGTCTAAAACTTTCTTCCAGAACCTGAGCCGCCGAT
Source organism: Caldisericaceae bacterium (assembly GCA_021160885.1). Lineage (GTDB taxonomy): Bacteria > Calditrichota > Calditrichia > Calditrichales > Calditrichaceae > Caldithrix. Next base: position 1,021 of record JAGHBR010000281.1, on the reverse strand, counting down.
TTGATGCTGGCTAAAGGATTGCGAATTTCGTGGGCAATTCCGGCGGCCAGCTCCCCCAACAGGGCCAGCCTTTCCATGCGTTCCAATTGCCGACGCTGTTCCAACTGAGCGCTGATATCTCTGAAATGTACAATAAATCCGTAGGCTTTGCGATCTTTTAAATCGTGAAAAGGCGAAGTTGTTAAGCCAATAGGGAAAATTTTGCGGTTGTTGCCTTTGAAAAAGGTTTCTTCACTTTTTAATTGTTTTTTTTCTGAAAACAATTTTTTCAGAAATTGTTCTCCTTGCTTTTGATCAGCAAACAGAAATTTGATGGATTTATTCTGAAGCGAAATCAACTCCATGTCCAACATTTGCAGTGCGGAACGATTTGCGTAAATTATAGTTCCTTCATTATTAATAATGATGATGCCGCTACTTAAATTGTGCAGTACTGCCCGGTGAAAATTGTAGTTTCGTTCTAATTCTTCCAATCGTTTTAACAGCAGATCGTATTTAACGGATTGCTCAGGCTGGGCCCGGGTATTTGAATTGGCATTGGCCTGTTGTGCCTGATTTAGAAGTGTGTAAAATTTTTTAACCGCGCTGGCTGCTTCTTTTCTTTGCTGGTAGTGTTTGCTCATGCTGTTTCGTTTTCAGCTAAAATTTTGTGGTTCTGAATTACTCTGCTTTATGGACGCCAAATTAAATTTATCCGGTTTCAATTATTTTAAACCGTGTAACTATTGGTTTTGGCCATTACCAAGTCAACACGTTAACCGTAAGCTTTAGTGTTAAAGTAGTCAACTCCTGATCCGGGTTTTCGCGTTTTTCAAATATATGATTTTAAAGTGTATTCCTCAAAATAAAAATTATAAAAAGGTAAAGTCTTCTATGTATGATCCAGGAAGAAAAATCAGTGTAAATCTGTGACCAAATTTAAAGCCCAACTCTACAACAAGTTTTACCTTTTACCTCTCAATTTTTGTTTGAAGTAAAATACCTAACAAAGTCAAATTTATTGACTTATTCTAAATAGATT
>JAGHBR010000099.1 GCA_021160885.1 Caldisericaceae bacterium | reverse complement strand
CACGCGTTAGCACCGGATATTTGTAACGTTCGTAAATCCCATTGTAAAAGTCGCTTACTTCATTCCGACGATTCAGCAAACGTTCCTGCCGATTCTGCAATTCCTGCAATCTATTTTGAAACGAGCTCATTGTGAGTGCTCCTTAACTTTTCCAGACATTTCAACAGTTCAAGACAGGCGCGCACATTGTGATAAGGCCCCTTCCATTCCGAAACCTTGTAGGTGTTCAAATTTGGCCTGCCTTTGCTGTCAACTCCGTAATACCATTCACCATATTCACGATTGAGCAAGTATTCCTCCAGAAACTGCCAGGTGTTGACCATTGCCTTCCAGAATTCCGGCCGACCGGAAAGCAAATAGGCATAAGCAAAACCGACGGTAGCCTCAGCTTGTTGCCACCATTCCAAAATGGGCACCAGCATACCTTCATCTGTACGTTCTTTGTAAATTGCATAATTAGGTGTCAAACCTTCCATAAGAGTACTTTTTGCCAGTTTAAGGGCTACCTCCCTCCCTGGTTGCTCCAATTCTGAATCGTGAAGCATCATAAACGTTTCCTGCAACAACCAACTGGTTTCAATGTCATGTCCGAATGAAACTGCCTTGCTTTCAGACTGCCAGTTCTCCTTAAAGAACAAATTTAGATGGCCTGTTTGGGGATTAAAAATCTTTTGAATTAAAATTTCCATCACCGAACGCAACTGTTTCCGCAACACACTTTCCGGCCAAATCTGGTAAAAACCGGTAAAGGCTTCCATGATGTGCAGATGGGTATTCATTGATTTGGCAGAATTTAAATCCTGGTCGCTCAATCGCATATCCAGCACCAGGGTCCAGTCTCGACCAGAAGTTTCCAGAAAACCGCCAAATTGTTTATCATAATTGTGTTTTAACATCAGTTCAAACAGATCGATGGCTTTTTGCAAGATGGCCGGCTGATTGTAAATGCGGTAAAAAGCGCTCAAAGCGTAAATGGTAAAGGCCTGTCCATACATTTTCTTTTTATCATCCATCACCGTTCCGTTTGCATCCACCAGCCAAAACATGCCTCCATATTTCTCATCCCAAAAGTAACGGTCCAGGTATTGCCAGGCGCGTTCGGCCATTTCAAGATAAGCAGGTTCACCAAATCTTTGGTACAATACTGAAAACGTCCAAAGAATGCGCGAATATAAGATCAATCCTTTAGGAGCATCGCGCAGTGGAACATTTTCATTACTCACCCGGCCCCAGAATCCGCCTTTTTCTTCATCACGAGAATACTTTAACCAAAATGGTAAAATATTATCAAACAAAACCCGATTAATACGTTCTTCCAATTTTTTCAATTCTTGTCTATCGATACTCAATTTCAACGCGTCCAATTTGCGCCTCTCCTTCAAATCTGAGTTTTAGAAAGTTTATTTTTCCTTTAATTGTACTGACGCTCAGGCCAATAGGCTGCCAGTAGTTGTAATCTTTTTGCTCAATGGTAAAATTCTCGATGGTGGTCTTTATTTCCTGGAATTGCCTTCCGTCCTCTGAAAGCAAACACCGTATCTGAGGTTGAGACAATTTTTGGAAGCAATGCACGCGAAAGGAAAGCATGTTGCCAGATACACGGTAAACCATTTCTGTGCCCTGTTGTCCGGCCAGGCGGCTTAAATCTTCCTTAAACGAGCGATTGTTGGCCTTTTTTAGCTCCAGAGGCCCACTAAAACGGTAAACCTCTCCCCAATTGTCACAATCATCAATCAGCCAGCGGGCACTTACCTGAATCGGACCGTATGCTTTTGAGACAATCTTTTGGCCATTCGGGAAAAGAGCCTGTACGCGGTAAAAATAACTTTGATTTAACCGAGCGCTTTGGTCATTGAACTGTGGCGTGTAGGCCTGACTGGCATCATCCAGCCAGTGGCTGACGGCCTGCCACGGACCATCAGTCGAGGTGGATCGCTGCACCAGGTAAGCGCAAGCTCCTGTTGCGCCCTGCCAGCGAATATGACCAACATCGGTAATTGGCAGTAGTTTAATTTCAGGTAAAATATCAAAATTCACTTCATTGAACTGTTTTAAGAGCTCAAACACACCTTGCTCATCGTAAGCTTGACCTGAGGCAAAACCAGGCCAGTGGTAAGCCTTGAACAAACCGCCGCCCAATGGTTCGGAATGCCAGTAAAAGCCGCCGTCCCGGTTGTGAAAACGTAAACTCCACAACAATGCGCCGCTGAGTCCTTCGCCTTTTACCCGTTCTATTACAGCCCGCATGCCGCTGCTGCTTATAAAGCCAAATTCTCCAAGGTAATAAGGTTTTCTACCTGCAATCTGTTTTACGTTTTGTTCGATGTGTTCCAGCATTTTTTGCGGGTCGCCTTCGTAATGATGCGTAGAAAGAACATCCACATGGGGACTTAACAGCACATCATCCTTTATGTCTCTGCTCTGCCGACCATCGTTAATCAGATGGTTGGGATCAATGGACTTGATGAAGGCGGCCATCTCTTCAATCCATTCCAGCGGGCAGCTGCGCAGCTCATTGCCCAGCTCCCAGATCATAATGGCTGGATCGTCCTTGTACAAAACCCCCGTTACACTATTTTTTCGCAATAAAATTTTTTGCACGGTTTGCTTAAAATCGGCCTTTAATTGTTCGTCATGCCAAAAATCGTCTGCCTGTTTTCCCCGGAACGCTGCGTATTGCCCGATGCCGCCCATCCACTTCCAATTGTCCACCAGTGGAATAATCAGTCGAACGCCCAATTCATTGGCCACCGCCAGCACGGTATCCAAAACGCTGAAGGCTTGCTCGTTCAAACGCCCCGGTTCCAGCACATGTTTGGACGTGCCAGGCGGGTCATCTTTGCGGGAAACAGTGATGGTGTAAGTACGTGCCACCTGCCCTCCCATCTGTTTGATGGACAACAGGGCATCGTAAATTTCAAACCGATTGGGCAGACGCCATGGATTTTTTTCAGTAAAAGGCATGTTGTCTTCAATCAATAATAGATTGGGAATATTCATCGAAAAAAACTGCAATTTCTGTCCGCCGTCTGTCAGGCATCCATCGCGCACTTGGACAAAATTTTTAAAGACGCCTGCCTGCAAAACCGTAAAAGCAACCATGACTAAAATCCAGGCTTTTTTGATTGATTCCATTTAAACATTCTCCTTTAATCCTCAAGGCGATTTAACCAGTTCTTTTTCAGAAAATAGCTGGTAACCAGCGAAATCAGCAACGTAACGGCCAGCGCATCAAACTGTTTTATGATAAGAT
>JAGHBR010000496.1 GCA_021160885.1 Caldisericaceae bacterium | reverse complement strand
GCATTTATTTATTTCTTACCTTCATCATGTATCGATAAGGAAATTAAAATGAAATTTTTCTCATTCATTTTCTTAATCTTTATTTCCGTTCAGTTTAGTTTTGCCCAGCACGTTGAATTTCAAGGCCAGTTCTTAGGCTGGTCGCTCTGTAATGCCCGTAATGCACAAAATTCAGAATTTGGCCTCCGTTTTTTTCCAAAACTTAATTTCTCTCAGCAATTAAACAAAAATGTGGCTTTACAATCTAATCTTACACTGGACGGCCGTTTTAATCAGAATTTTTCTGATGAATTAAACCTTGAACAAAATAGCCATTTTCAGATTTACCGCCTGTGGTTGCGCCTGCAATCTCAACAGATGGAACTCAGAATCGGCAGGCAAAAAATCAACTTTGGTCAAGCACGCTACCTGCGCAGCCTGATGTGGTTCGACAAAATCGACCCACGCGATCCGCTGCAACTGACGCCCGGCGTAGATGCGCTGCTCTTTCGTTACTTCTGGTTAAATAATGCCAACCTGTGGTTCTGGTCTGTTTACGATGAAGGCAAACAACTTGGACTGGACCGTTTTAAGGGACAAAAAGACTCATGGCAATTCGGAGGACGTTTTCAGTACCCGCTTCCATTTGCTGAAATGGCCGTCACTTTTCATCAGAAAAAAATTATTTATCAGGCACATCATCACGGTTTTGAGCGGCGCCTTGCCTTGGATGGCTTTTGGGATGTGGGCCCCGGTCTGTGGTTTGAATACGCGCTTTCCAAATCCTCTGTGCCTGATTCCCTATTGTCCATCGCACATTACCTTACGCTGGGCAGCGATTACACTTTTGGTTTCGGCAACGGTTTGCATTGTTCTCTGGAACTTTTGTCCATTTCTCTTAACAAGCGATTTTTTACTCGTGTTGAACAACTAACCTTTGTGGCCTTTGAACTGGACTACCCCCTGACCTTATTGGACCAGCTCCTCCTGCTAAGCCTTTACTCTGACCAGGGGCAAACTTTTGTTCATTACTTAAACTGGCAACGCGCTTACGACAACTGGTTAATCTACTTGAGTCTTTTTTACAGCACCAAGTCTATGTCATTTTACGACAACCAGGCGATTCCTCTGGTCGACCGTGGATTGCGTTTGATGGTTGTTTTTAACTTTTAATTGGTGTAGATTTTACAGGTTTACTTTACGTTCAGCGCGAAAATGCCCTTAATTAAAGAAGTTTTGCTTCCTTCACTTTAATGGATAAGGGAAGCATTTGATTGACTTTTACAAAGAGGCCAAAGACATGAATCATGAAGTCTTAATTAAAACCACCAATCTTGTAAAACAATACCCCATGGGCGAAAACCATCTGACCGCTCTGAAAAATGTGAATCTTGAATTTAAAAAAGGTGAGTTCAGCGGCGTGGTTGGCCCAAGCGGTTCCGGTAAAACTACTTTGCTGAACATCCTTGGCACGCTGGACACACCCACTTCCGGCAGCGCAGAACTTTTAGGGCATAAGGTAGAAGAATTGTCGCACAAAGCATCCGCTAAATTGCGCAATCAATCTCTGGGCTTTATTTTTCAAACCTACAATCTGTTTCCGGTTTACACTGTGTTCGAAAACGTTGAATTTCCATTGATCTTATTGGGCATGGAAAAGATGGCGCGCCAGCAGGCTGTAATGGAGGCCCTGGAGTGGGTTAAACTGACCGACAAAGCGAATGTTCGTCCGGCACAGCTCTCCGGTGGACAGGCCCAACGCGTGGCCATCGCCCGTGCTATTGTTAAACGGCCGGCCGTCATCCTGGCCGATGAACCAACCGCCAATCTGGACGCTGAAAATTCTTACAACATCCTGAACATCATGCAGGAACTTAATGAACAATTGCAAACATCCTTCATTTTTGCCACGCATGATGAAAAGGTGATTCGCTATTTGAAACGCATCATTCATTTAAATGATGGCCTGGTTGTCAAAGACGAATGGGTTAAATCATGATGGCCTTAAAATTCGCTTTTAAAAATTTAATGGCTGCCGGACTGCGCACCTGGTTGAATGTGTTCGTTTTGTCCCTGTCTTTCGTATTAATCATCTGGTTGCAGGGACTTTACGAGGGCATGGGCCAGTTTGCCAGTAAAGCCATGACGGAGTACGATATTGGCGGGGGTCAGTACTGGCACAAGAACTTTGACCCATTTGACCCGCTGAACATGGAACAAATGCACGGCACCATACCGGCTAAATTACAGCAATTGATCAACCAGGGGGAGGCCACGCCACAACTGCTTCACCCGGCTACCATTTTTCCGCACGGACGTCTGCAGAGTGTACGCATCCGCGGTATTGATCCGCAACAGAAGATAGTAAAAATCCCGGCACAGGCATTAAAAAAAGCGCACGGCTTAATTCCCGCGCTCATTGGTCAGCGCTTTGCCCAAAAACTCAATGCCAAGCAAGGTGATTTACTGACCATCCGCTGGCGCGACGCCAATGGCACCTTTGATGCGGTTGATGTTGAAATCACTAAAATCATGAAAACCCCGGTGCCCTCCATCGATGTTGGCCAGATCTGGTTACCTTTGTCGGTTTTACAAGAAAAGCTGCATCTGGAAAACCAGGCCACCTTAGTGGTGCTTAAAACGCCTCCGGCGCAACCTTTGACCATTCACGACTGGAAGTTCCATTCCCGTAAAGAACTATTAAAAGAGATTGAACAGTTGGTTTACACCAAGTCGGTTGGCGCAATGTTTCTGTACGTGGTTCTCATTTTTCTGGCCATGATTGCCATCTTCGACAGCCAGGTGCTGTCCATTTTTCACCGCACCAAAGAGATTGGCACGCTCATTGCCCTGGGCCTTACGCGCTGGCAGGTAGCCGGCATATTTACGCTTGAAGGTTTAATCACCGGAATTTTGGCTGGCCTTGTGGCGGCTCTTTACGGTTTTCCGCTGCTCTACTATTTTAAAGCCAACGGTTTCCCCTTACCGGCTTCCACCGATAGTTACGGCCTTGCCCTGGGCGAACGCCTTTACCCGTTTTATCCCATCAGCCTGATTGTGGGCACGGTGGTAATTATTTTGTTGCTGGCCACACTGATTAGCTTTTTGCCTTCCAGGAAAATCGCCCGTTTAAATCCAACCGATGCATTGAGGGGGAAGTGGGCATGATGTGTTTTATTTTAAAAGGTGTGCTGCGCGACCGTTCCCGTAGCCTGTTCCCCATCTTAATTGTCACCGTTGGTGTGGCCCTGGTGGTTGTTTTGCATGCCTGGACCAATGGTGTTTTGCAGGATTTAATCGACGCCAACAGCCGCTTTAACAGCGGACATTTTAAAATTACTACGCGTGCTTACGCACAATTTGAAGAACAAATTCCCAATGATTTGTGCCTTTTGGGTCTGGACACGCTGCAAAGCGAACTAAAACAAAAATTTCCTGACATTGACTGGCATCCCAGAATTCGTTTCTTTGGATTGTTAGACATTCCGAATTCAAGCGGTGAAACCGTGGCTCAGGCGCCAGTTTCCGGGCTGGCCACAGATCTAGTAGGACCAGAAAGAGAATTTTCTATTCAAACATTAAAATTAAACAAAGCTCTGGTTGAGGGACGGCTGCCTCAGGCAGCTAACGAAATCCTATTAAGTCATAGCT
>JAGHBR010000358.1 GCA_021160885.1 Caldisericaceae bacterium | reverse complement strand
TTTGGGCATTGATGGTGAAAACCTGAACGGCGTGTACTCGGCCAACGAATTTTTAACACGTGTTAATCTAATGAAGGCTTACCAGTTCCCTGAATATGATTCACCGATTTTAGATGTACATGGGAAAAATGTAGCCGTGTTCGGCGGTGGCAATACAGCCATGGATGCCGTGCGTACCTCACTGCGCCTGGGCGCTGAAAATGCTTACATTGTGTACCGCCGTTCAGAAAAAGAGATGCCGGCCCGTGTGGAAGAAGTTAAACACGCTAAAGAAGAAGGGGTACAGTTCCTGTTGTTAACCAATCCGGTGCGTTTTATCGGTGATGATGAAGGTTGGTTACGTAAGGTGGAATTAATTAAAATGAAACTGGGCGAGCCGGATGAATCGGGTCGCCGCCGACCCATTCCCATTGAAGGCTCAAATTACACCATTGATATTGATGTAGCTGTGGTGGCCATTGGTAATGGCCCCAACCCGCTGGTAACGAAAACCACGCCGGACATTGAAACCAGTCGTCGTGGTACAATTGTCGTTGATCCTGAAACGATGAAGACCAGTAAAAAAGGCGTATTTGCCGGTGGTGATATTGTAACCGGCGGGGCTACGGTTATTTTAGCCATGGGCGCCGGACGTAAGGCAGCCGCAGCTATTGATCAGTATTTGCAAAATGGAATGACCTGGTAAAAAGTTACCTTTAATGTAGAAAAAAGGCAGGGTTACGGCTCTGCCTTTTTGTAATTGTAGCCCGCACTTTGCCAATATTCCTTACTGTATTTTTGCCATTCACAACATATTTTTTACTTGCCTTTTGATCCTCGGAATATTATATTATGGTGTACGCAAGTACACTATTCAAGACAGGTGCATCATGATTTTTGAAGATATTTTTGAACCCATAGAAGTCATTTCACATTTTAAGGACGGGCAAATGCGTCCCCTACGCTTTAAATGGAATGGGCGGGTGTACAAGGTGTACCAGTTGAATGGTCACTGGGTGAGCGATCAGGGCTACAACAAACAGCATCATTTTTCGGTAATTGCCGATACTTCCGATTATTTTGAACTGTTGTTTGACAGCGGCAATTTTGAATGGCAAATTGCGCGGGTGTGTTTAGATGGCTGAGTCAGGCGTAGTCATGCACATCGATGCGGATGCTTTTTTTGCATCGGTGGAGCAGGGCTTTAATCCTAAACTGCGCGGCCGGCCGGTGATTGTCGGCGGGCAGGAAAATCAGCGTGGAGTGGTGCACACGGCCAGCTACGAGGCACGCGCCTGTGGCGTGCGTACCGGCATGCCCCTATTCCAGGCCAAAGCACTGTGTCCGCAAGCTGTTTTTTTAAAAGGCAATTACGAACACTACCGTGCGGTGTCCTCCATTCTGCAGGAAGTGTACCTGAAGTACACACCTAAAGTGGAATTTACTTCATTAGACGATGCTTACCTTGATTTAACAGGCACCATGCACCTGTACCCTTCGGCGCGCTGGGTGGCCGAACAGATTAAAAAGGAAGTCTGGCAACGCGTGGGCGTTAGTCTTTCGGTGGGTATTGGTCGTAACAAAGTGATTGCCCGGATTGCCTCGGGATTACAAAAACCGGCAGGTATTGTGGAGGTACCAACTGGCAAAGAACGTGCGTTTTTAGCCGATTTGCCGGTGGATTTGCTGCCAGGCATTGGTCGCATGGCCCGTGAAAAATTGTTCGATCTGGGTATTTTCAAAATCGGGCAACTGGCTCGCCTGCCCAAAGACATCATGGAGCAGTTGTTCGGTAAAAATGGATTGAAGATCTGGCACTTTGCCCGCGGTGAAGATGACCGTACCGTGGCACCGAAGGTATTTCCCAAGCAAATCAGTCGCGAAACCAGTTTTGAAGAAGACACTACGGATTTAACCCTGGTGTTAGGAACGCTTCAGTACCTTTGTGAACGGATTGCCAAACGGTTGCGTGATGAGCAATTGGTGTGCTATGCCCTGGGAATCAAAATTAAATATTCAGATTTTAGATTTCACACGACAACCGCTCGCCTGCCTTTTGCGACCAACCATGGCCACGAACTTTTTAAACAGGCCCGTCAGTTGTTCGAAAAACTGCGTTTACGCCGAATTCGTATTCGGCATGTAGGGGTATCGGTTAGCCAGATCGAATCGCTCAACTACCAACGCCGTCTGTTTGACGATCACACCCGTCAACAGATGTTGGACGCCGTGGTGGACGAAATTCGAGCTAAGTACGGCTTTATGGCCATTTTACCGGCTGAGACGCTGGAGTTGCGACGCAAGTACCGCATGGAAGCGAACGGTTACATTCTGCACAACCCGGCCTTAACACGGTGAATGGTGATAACCACAAAAAGCACGAAATGTGCGAAGAAATTTAATTAATTTTTTAGCGTACGCTGCTTTCTCAGTTTCTTTTGCAGTTGGAAAAAACTCCAATATCGAAATCCGAAATACTAAATAATTTTAAAAGCAGCCTTGCTGTCCTGACGTTAGTGATGAACTTGCTTTCAATATTCAAAATCTTGAAACTAAAAAATCAGTCTCTGATACACTTGCCAAAATAATTTAAATTATGGTTTCAACTTTAAAACTTGATCGTAAAATGGCTAAAAAAACCATCCCTCTAACTCCCTTCCCTTTGCCAAAGGGAAGGGAGAACCGCAGCATTGATTTGTAGGGCTTGACCTTAAAACATGGAAACATTTCCTTCATCTAATTTATTTTGGACAACAGTGACATGACCTCTTTTATTTCCATATTGTCTGGAATGTGAAGGGGATTTCGTATTTCGAAATTCTAGTTTTGAATTTATTAATCTTCGAGATGGGGCAAAATAACAAAGTTTAAAATAAAAATTATAAAGGAATGTAGTTATTTTGGACAGCAGTGAGTCTCTGATTTGGTTATTTGATTTAGTATTTAAAGTTTCTCTGTGTTTCCTTAGCGAAATTTGTGTTTAAAAAAATGAAGGTTCTTAATCATTGTTTTTTAATGTATCAAGAATATTTATGAATTCCACTGGCGTGAAAACGGGCAATTCAGATTGTTTGAAATCAGAGACATTTCTGGTTACGATGTACTCAACGCCGGTATGGAACGCGGAAGCATATAAAACAGCGTCTTCAAAATCATTGAAATTTAAACGTAATGCTTGTTCTAAAACGACTCTATTAACAGGAGAAATTTCGAACATGGAAAGTAAAGAACAAATATGCTGTGTGGCTGCCTGACGGCCAAGTACTTTAGCGGTAAGATAGTGGATGGTTGTGATGGTTGTGGAACAAACAAAACCAATGATCTCTGAACGTTCAACCATTGACAATAATTGTATTGCCGCTTCAGAAAAGGGTTCTCTATCTAATAAAACATCCAGAATGACATTGGTATCAAAAAGCACCTTCATAAATATTTGTCTTCAAGATGCTGTTTGTAATCGTTTTTGTCTATTTTAGATCCTTTTAAAATACCTTTCAAAGATTGAACAGTAGGTGTAGTTCCACTTTTCTTTTGTTTTAATTTTTCATTTCTAATGATTTTAAAAAAATCGCTTACAATCCGCGAAAGTGATTTACCTGTTCTGTTTGAATATTCTTTGGTAGATTTAATTAATTGTTTATCTATGCGTAATGTTAATTTTGTATTCATTTTAATACCCGGATATTTTGACGTACATGTTTGCAAATAATATACGTCTTCTTTTTAGTTAAATCAAAAAAAATGATGGTATGCGCAACTGCTATGTTTTTGATAAGTCAGGCTTGATGATGAAAAGTACTTTAAATCATTAATTATATTGTGTGCCTAACGATTTACTGAGTGCCTTCTCTATCAACCAGCCGCTGCGAAAGAATACCCACGCCAATGGTCACCCCACTGCCGATCAAAACGTACCATGTCCAGTGCACAAATGGGGGGCGACTTAACAAAATGGGCACAAGGCTCACTGCTAACATGGCCAGCAGGCCGCTGGCAAAACCGATGACCAGCGCCACTATTAAAATGAAGGTTAGCGTTTTTTCATTTTAGGCTAAATCTTATTTTTTGCCTTTTAAAAAACATGGTAATTTTTTCGGATAAAAGCCAGTAATAAAATCCACACTGTAGCGCGAAAAGTCATGGCGTTCACACTGTGTTGGGCCACTTCACCACTAAAAACGGTAAGCAACAACACTAAAACAATAATGTGTGCCGTTGTAATGACCATTGCCCCAACTTTTCCCCAGGGATGTTTTAACCACAAGAATACCGCCGTCACAATAGTCACAACTCCCATGGTGACATTGTACTTTACCAACCAAGGAATGACATGGTAATCGGGAACAGAAACACCAGCCAGAACTTTTCCGCCAGCTACCACAGCCATAGCGCCCAAAATCATGGCAATAACGGCCATAATCCGTAAATAAATGATGCGATTCATTGTTGTTCTCCTTTTGTTAAAAATGCGTTGTCAATGATTTTAATGAACATGCTTAATTTTTAATAAAATTGTTAAATTTCTTTTTTGAACTCTCCACGATGTTTATTCAACACGCGTTTGAAGGGGCCTACCGTCCCCCCTCCATGCCCTGTGGGCCTGACCTGGTGGCATGTCCTGTGGAGCTTTGGTCAAAGACTCACAAAGCAAGCCGTCTGGCTGGCGTAGCCGGACAGGGAAGGGGATGGAGGGTAAGTTTTTCCTCGAACTGAAGTTCGAGTTACAGTGCTTTTTGTAACTCAAGCTTTAGCTTGAGACATGCTCTCAAACTAAAGTCTTCCTTTCTGTTAATCCAATGAAATTTGCTTCAAAGAACATTTTTGAACTCATCCCCCCGATGTTTACTCAACACGCATTTGAAGGAGCATGTTGCCTCCCTCTTTTTGGTCAAAGAGAGGGGGAATGGGGGGTGAGTTTTCCTCGAACTGAAGTTCGAGTTACAGTGTTTTTTGTAACTCAAGCTTTAGCTTGAGACCACTTCTCGAACTAAAGTTCGAATTACGTGTCTGTTCAAAGAACGTTGTTTATGTTAAAAACTAAATTTAATCTTCGTGTACACCATGTCGTTGTCGTTGAACTGGCCGAACATGCCGGTTGTACCGGTGAAAATGTTAGCGCCAAACAACACCTCAAAACCATCGGCCAGGTCGTAAGTGATTTTGGGACGAACCAGCGAAGCTCCGTTGTTAATATCGTAGTACATGAACAGAGAAATGTTCAATGTTTCATTCCAAAAATCACGAGCAGCTAAAAAAGTGGCCATGTTAGAGTACTGGTCGTCGTCAATGTAGTCGTCGTAATCCATGATGGCCTGCTGAATGAACTGCATGCTTAGATTCCAATCCATGAAGGTAAAGTCCGTACCCACCAGGTAGTGCAGGTAATCTTTTTCCACTACGGATTCTTTGGCCATGGGATCGGTGGTATTGAAATACTTGCCCTGGTAGTAGGCGCCTTCACCGCGCAGCACAAAAGGTCCCAGGGTGGTGCTAAAACTACCGCCACCAATGGTCAAACGGTGATGCTGCGGCATGACCGTCAACCCAACCAAACGGTGGGTAGTCGGGTCAATCTGTTTAAGCACGTGCATGGTAGGATCGTCGTCCCAGGCGTAACCGGCCATGATTTCAAAATCGATTAGCGCCGTTAAGGCCGAATATTTGGCAAACACTTCGCTGTTTTCCAGCGAAGCCTTTACTTCTTCTTTAGAACGGTCAAAAGTCGGCGTTACCGGAAAATCCGGCAGCTTACGCCAGATGCTACCTTCTTCCGGGAAAAGGGTGGGCGTAAACACCGGAATCCAGACCAGCTCAAAGGTGTTGTCGCCAATGTAGTAGTCGGCCTTTAAACTGGTAACGCCCATGCGAATTTCGTCAAAGTCGGGAAGCAAAAACTCGCGCAAATCTTTGGGCGAAACGATGTCTGTAATGAACACACCGTCGGCTTTACCCCAAATGATCTGCTGCCGTCCAATGCGCAAGTCAACGGAATTGAAGTAAATGTCCAGATAAGCTTCGCGCAGACCCAGTTCCAGAACACTGTCGCCGTAATGGTACATGTAAGGATTTACTTTAAAAGCCACCTTGTCCTTACTTTGCTCGATGTTCAGGTTCAACGTGTTCTGCAAAATGGAGAATTCGTTGTCGCCCGTGAGCAGCAGGCCGGTGTAATTGCGCACGTAACCGGTAAATTGGATGCCCTGAGCAAAAAGTCCACCGACCAGCGCCAGCCAGATCAGAAAAAACTTTGCCTGTTTCATTATTTCAGCCCCCGTTTCATCATTCTTTCGGTAAACTTGTTTGCGGGAATGCCAACGTTGATTTTAACATTGGTCAATTTCATGATCGTTTTGTGTTTCTTTTGTGCGTTGTCCATTTCGGTGTTGGTAATAATCCAGTAACCGCTGATTTTTTCGTACTTTTTAACATTCAATGTTTTTAGAAAATCGCCGTCTTCGTCGTAGAATTCCTTCTTTAAACCGATCCATTTGTCTTTAATGACCCAGGTGATGGTTTTCGAGTACATGTAATCTTCGTCTTTAGGAATGCTCTCGATGACGTAGCAATCTTCGCCGTTCAGTTTTTCTTCGCGCAGAATTTTGTGTGTGTCTTCATTGGGTTTACGATCGCCTAAATCATCGTAGGTAAAGTCGGAGCCCATGAAGTAATCGCCTTTGCTGTCGCTGGAAATGCGTTTGACTTTTTTCAAAGCCGGCAAGTAAATCCATTGATCATCGTCTTTATTAGGATCGTCGTAGCTCCAGTTCATGAACGACGTGTTGCGTACGTCTGCCGGCTTAATGAAGAACATGATCTTCTTTTCCACTTTGCCAAAGTCGCGACTGAACTGTTTGATTTCGCGAACGCGTTGATCGCCGTTGGCGTTAATCAGAATCATGGTCAGGTTGGCTTCCATGTCTTCGCCCGTGGGACGGTTGTAAACTTTTTCCATCACCTGCAAGCCGGTGAGTTTTTCCTGCGCAAATACATTGAGCGTAAGCGCGCCGATTAAGGTTAAAAGGATGCTGAGTTTGCGTAACATTGTACACCTCCATTAGTTGGTTTTACCGGATTCAAACAGGCGGCCGTTAAACCGCCCGTTGTCTCCATGGTTAATTGTTTTTTGTTTTTCGTTTTTTGAAATAAATGTTTGTACTGTACATGATCAGAAACATGACAGTTACCGTTCCTAAAAAGCTGGTAAACATGTTCAGCGAAACCAGTGTGCCCAGAATGCGGTTTGGCGGAAAAACCGAGAACAGCAGTACTAAAAAGCCCGCAATGACCACAATGGCGTTAAAGATGATGGCCCGACCGGAATGGTGCATGGTCAAGCGCACGGTGCGCATTTTGTCGCCGGTTTTGGTGGCGTAAATTTTGTACCGTTCAATGAAGTGCACCGCGTAGTCGATACCAATTCCAATGGCAATGCTGGAAATGAGCGCCGTGGTGGTGCTAAGCGGAATGTTCAACCAGCCCATGACGCCAAAGCCAATGAGCGCCGTAATGATGATGGGTACCGAGCCAATGAGCCCCACACTAATCTTTTTGAACATCAGCGAAAGCAGAATGATGATGATGAACAGTGACATAATGAGACTGGTAATCTGCCCTTCTAAAATCAAGTCTGTAAACACTAACGCTTTGTAGCCGGAGCCGGCGTAATTGATTTGCACGCCATGTTTCTTAAAATCGTCACGGTACTTTTCAATGATGGCAATGGCGCTACGCAGGGCTTTGGAATTGTCGCTTTTTAATTGAAAGGTTATGTTGGCCTTCTTGTAATCTTCGGTAACTACCTTCCACAAATTTTCAGGATCGCCAGACATCTCGTAGAGCAACAGGTACTGGGCAATCAGATTTTGATTGTCTGGAATGGTGTTGTACTGTTCGCTGTCGGCGTGCATAACCTTGTTCATGCGTTTTAGGTAGTCGCCCAGAGAAAATGAATTACCGACCACAGCTAAATGACCAACAACGTCGTCCTGCATTTTTACCATTTGACGCAGAACTTCCGGTTCTTTAAAGGTGTCGTTATCTTCTCCTTCTAAAATGACGTTTAGCGTGCTGGTGCCGCCAAAATGTTCGTTAATAAACTTGTCGGTAAGCACGATGTCGCTGTCTTTTTCGAATTTTTCTAAAAAGCTGGAATTAATCCAGATTTTAGTCATGCCCCAGATGGAAAGTCCGGCAATCAAAATGGTTAGCACGTAAACCATGGTGCGATGTTTAACCACGCCTTCGGCAAAACGGTAAGCAATTTGCGTGGTTTTGTCGCGCTCTTCTTCGTCATCGCCTTCTACTTTAGCTGGTTTTTTAGGATGCGGTAACCCAAAAACCAGAATGGCTGCAGGAATGAGTAACAAAGAAAAGACCATGGCCATCATTACGCCAAAGGCGGTAAAAATACCAAAGTACTTAATGGGGTACACTTGCGAGGTAAGCAAGGAAATGAAACCCACTGCCGTGGTTACCGAAGTCATGACTACTGGACGCCACATTTCGTGCAGCATGTCTTTAACCGCTTCTTTACGCGTGGCATTGGGGTGCTCTTTTAAATAAAGGTACAAATGGCTGTACAGGTGAATGCCGTCGGCCACGCCAATGGCAATGAGCATTACTGGAATCATGGTTGAAACGGAGTAAATGGGAATGTTTAGCGTAGCCATTAGCCCAAAAGCCCACACCGTACTGAACAACACCACCAGGAGGGTAAAAAAGGTGCTTTTGTAATGGCGCAATACCAGGTACAAAACAAAGATGATGACCAGCACCACAATGGGAACCATGCGTTTCATGTCCCGTGGGCCGAGGTAAGCCAG
>JAGHBR010000491.1 GCA_021160885.1 Caldisericaceae bacterium | reverse complement strand
GTTTACGATTGTAGTGTTTCCTGGGGAAAGTAACGTCGAATAGCAGAAAGAGGACTACCATTAAGTTTGTCCAATAAAGTAGAATTTTAGGATCATTGAAGGCAAGGAGGATTTTGTCCTCTCAATTTTAAATACACCGCTTTAGAGCTGAAGTCTAAGCAATGAAAATTTTTTACGACTATAAAGAAAGTTGCATTCTTACCACTTAGGGTCAATTGTTTGCATCTTTGTTGGTTCAAAATATGAATCGTTCTTAGCAAATTCTGTTCACTAAATCTGGCATCTTTACACATTAAATTTTTTATGGCTGGGGCCTCAAAATTTTCTTTTTTTATTAAAACCATTTTTTTATATTCCGCACTAATTTAATCAGAATGAATAAAGAAAGAAGGGCCATGACGAACAACTTTCCTTTATTACTAGATGTAATTGGCAATACTCCTCTGGTAAAATTGGCCAAAATCGGGAGAAATGTCAAAGCCAATATTTTTGCCAAATTAGAATTTATGAACCCCGGAGGCAGCGTTAAAGACCGCATTGCACGTTACATGATCGAAAAAGCTGAACGAGAAGGCAAAATAAAACCCGGTGATACGATCATCGAAAACTCCTCCGGAAACACGGCCATTGGCCTGGCCATGGTGGCTGTACAAAAAGGCTACAAATGCAAAATAGTAATCCGAGACACGACCAGCCCTGAAAAAATACGGATGCTGCAGCACCTGGGAGCCGAAACCATTTTAGTGGACGCCTCTCTCCCACCTGAGGATGAAAATTCCTATAATAATTTTGCAAAAAAACTGGCGCAACACACACCGAATTCCTATTATGTGGATCAGCACAATAATCTGGACAATAACGAAGCACATTATCACAGCACCGGTCCGGAAATCTGGCAGCAAACAGCTGGCCAGGTTGATTTTTTGGCGTGCGGTGTTGGCACCGGGGGCACCTTGTTTGGCGCAGGACGTTATTTAAAGGAACAAAATCCAAATATTAAACTTATTGGCATCGACCCAGTGGGTTCTGTTTTCTACGATTATTTTAAGCGAGGTAAAAAAATTCGTCCCAACCGTTACACACTGGAAGGATTGGGCGATGAATTTATTTTACCGACCGTGCAGTTTGAACTTTTGGATGACATGATCCAGGTAGATGACCAAACGGCTTTTGAATATACCAGAAAGTTAGCCAGAGAAGAAGGTATTATTGCCGGAGGTTCCAGCGGCGCCAATCTTTACGGGGCTTTAAAAATTGCCGAAAAAATTGATAAACCGGTAAACATTGTTACGATTTTCCCTGATTCTGGATTTCGTTACATGAGTAGTATTTTTAAATAAATTATGGAAGAATTTTTAAAACAGGCGGCTGAGGTTGGACTTAAAATTAAAACAAACTTCCCTCTTTGTTCGGTGACTACTATTGGCATTGGCGGTCCGGCCCGCTGGTATTGTGAAATTACAAACGTTGAACAACTGATAAGGCTTGTTGCTTTAACCAGGCAGTTTAACGTACCCTTTAAAGTTATCGGCAAGGGCAGCAATCTTCTTTTTTCAGACTCTGGTTTTGATGGGTTAATTGTTCATAACCAAATAGCAGAGTTAAGCTTGTTGCCAGAAAAACCGTCACAAAAAAAACCAACTCCATTTCCTGAATACCTGTCTCAAGCTAATCGGACTTATCAGCCGGTATTGGTTCAGGTAGCTTCCGGAATGCGCCTGTCGGCTTTGATTAACAAACTTCACAAAATGGGCGTTGTCGGTTTGGAATATTTTGCAGGCATTCCGGCAACTATTGGCGGGTCTATTTACATGAATGCCCATGGCGGGCCTTATTTTTTTGGACAATTTGTTCAGAGTGCCAGACTGTTTGATGGGCAAAATCTAAAAGAAGTTCCTGCCGATTATTTTGATTTTGCCTATGATTATTCAAAATTGCAAATTACGGAAGAAATCATCATTGACACTGCCTTATGTTTGTGGCAAGGCCCGGTTGAAGCGGCTCAGAATTTTTTCAGGTTATGGACAAAGTACAAAAGAAATCAACCGCAAAAGTCAGCCGGTTGTATTTTTCAGAACCTGTCACCAGAACAGCAACAGCGTTTAAATTTGCCCACGCCTTCGGTTGGCTATTTCATTGACAAACTACTGCATTTAAAAGGTGTGCAAAAAGGAGGGGCAAGAATTTCTCTGGCACACGCTGCCTTTATTGAAAATTTGGGCCATGCTTCTGCCAATGATGTCTTATGGCTGATTAATCTGGTAAAAAATAAAGCACGTACTGAATTTGATATTGATCTTAAATTGGAAATAGAACTGATTGGTTTTTAATCAAAAAGGTTGGAATTATGGCGAAATTTATCATCAATGGCGAAACTCCTCTTAAAGGAGAAATTACCACGGCAGGTAATAAAAACGCGGCCTTACCGATTATTGTCGCTACCCTGTTAACCGAAGAAAAGTGCCTTTTGAAAAATATTCCAGAAATTGCAGACGTTCACATAATGTTTCAACTACTGCAGAGTTTAGGAAAGAAAGTAACACAACTACAGCCGCACGTTTATCAAATTGAAGGAAGTGTCAATTCAACAAAAATTCCTTTCGAATTAGGCGCTCGTTTACGCGCTTCTATTTTATTGTTAGGCGGCATTTTACCTAAAGCAGGCGAAGTATTTCTGCCCCCTCCGGGTGGCTGCGTAATTGGTAAACGAAAATTGGATGCGCATTTAGATGCAGTCAAGGCCTTCGGCGCTCAATTCATGTCGGATGGAACGTTCTTTCAATTTCAGCTAAATCAACCTGTAGCCAGCCACATTTTGCTTAAAGAAGCTTCGGTAACAGCAACTGCTAATGCCTTATTAATTGCGGCCGCCATTCCCGGCAAAACCATTATTGAAAACGCAGCCAGCGAGCCTCACATTGTTGATTTATGCCATGTGTTACAAAAAATGGGAGCCCAGATCGAAGGAGTAAAATCCAATTTGCTTACCGTGATTGGCGCCAAAAAGCTGGCCGGCTTTGAACATGAGATAGTACCAGATCACATTGAAGCAGCCACCTGGGCTATTACAGCAGCCTGTTTACAAAGCGAACTGATCATTCATCAAGCCTGGCAGGAACATCTGCAAATGATCACTTACCATCTTAAACAGATGAATGTGAATTTACAATTTTTAGATCCTTTTACGCTTAAAATTTCTCCTTCAAAACTAATCTCAAAAGCAGGAAAAGTTCAGGTCGGTCTGTGGCCGGGCTTTCCTACGGATTTAATGAGTCCAATGATTGTCTTGGCCAGCCAGGCCCAGGGGATGACCCTTTGTCATGACTGGATGTACGAATCACGTATGTTTTTTATTGACAAATTGTCGGTTATGGGCGCACAGGTGGTACTGTGTGACCCGCATCGCGTAATTGTTCACGGCCCCAGCAAGCTTAAGGGACAGGAATTAAGCAGCCCGGATATTCGGGCTGGGATTGCCCTGGTTATTGCAGCCATGGCAGCCAGCGGGAAGAGCGAAATAGACCGGATTGAACTGATCGACCGGGGGTATGAAAAAGTTGATGAAAGATTACGGGCCATTGGTGCCGATATTAAACGAATTTCCTGAACACTTCATTCACTCGTATTCAACATCAAAATAACGCGGGTCCAGGCGGTAATCGCCAAATCCGGTGTAGTCCACAAACAGAAAGGTTTTTCTTAAATTGTAGTACTGCCAGATTTCGTAAGGCGGGCTGTCAATCTCAAAAGGATGGCGCTCGATGTCATCCGGAAAGCCAAATTTAATCAGGATGCGGCCGCGGTCTGTTGCCCAGCCATCCTGTGTCATGGTTGAAAAATAGGTATTGGCGTAATTCACACGACGAAAGTACTCATCTTTTAATTCATTTTTAGCCGTACTCGGATCAGGATCACGCTCTTTCCAGAACCGTTCGAAAAAAGCCTGTTTTTCTTTTAAAGGGGCTTTCAAATATTTTTTTAATGTGTCAGCATTCAGAATGTAGGACATTTGTTGTAAAGCCAGATCGATGTCTTCCTGCGTGCTGGGCACGGTCGACCAGAAGAAAGAAAAAATTTGCGAAGTCTGCGCTTTCTTTTTTCCAACAATGGCTTCCACAGTTAAAAAATATTTATTGCGTTTTAAACGATCGCGTCTTAATTCAAACAGTTGCGAAAAAATATGCGTATTGGGAACAACGGTTATCATGCTGTCAATTTCGGTAATCTGCTTTTTGCTTCTCCGTTTTTCGCCCTTAAAAATGTAGCGCAACGTTACAGGCTGACCGATTTCCTTAGCGAACACATCAAAATAGATGTAAAACTTACCAGCCTTTACCGCAAAGTTGTTACTAAAAGTGGGAATAAAATCTACCACCTGACCGGCAGAGTCCAGTGTAACACGTTGTAAAAACAACAGACTGCCAATAGCCACCGGTTTATCTTTAAATTCCTTAAATGTAAATTTGATCTTTCTCTTGGCTGATTCGTTGGTAATCAGGTCCGTCGATTTTGCCAGTAAGGAGTACTCACCGGCCGGCAGTTTAAATGCTTCTTTAATCACAATGACACTGTCACGACTATTAGTCATATCAAAATTCGGCACATTGATTTTTCGGTTAATAGTGCGACTTGTTACCACATTACCTTTTTTATCGTACACCGCAAATAGCATTTCAAATTCGGTATCAAAGCCGCTGGTGTCGCTTTTAATAAAGGTTAAGTCATCGAACAAATGGCTGGTCATTACAATCAGACGATGGTGTTCCAGATCAGGGGCAAAACGCTGTTGAAAGGCGATTTCAAAAAACGGAATACCAACGCCGCTTTGTTTATTGGGGCCTAAATATTGTCCTGCTGCAATAGAAATAAACACGACTAAAAACAATACGATTAAAAAAATTCTTTTTTGCATTTTTCTCTCATCTTCTGTTCTAATTTTGCTGATCAAAAATACAAAATAATTGCCAACTTGTAAAATATTAGAGCATTTCAACCCAAAAATTACTCTCGATTGCCTACTCAAGTTTTAATCCTGATGGAAAAAATTTTGCAATTCACCACAGATTAATTGAGGTTGAAACAAGAAGTTAAACGCTTGATACGCCGCCTCACGCTCCGTGGCCTTCGTACGAACAGCCATGAAATACATTTAGAATGAAATGATCCAGATTTCTACGAAAATTAACGAACCTGTTGCTGAAAATTGCCTACTAATAGTTGAAGTACATTCAACATTCAGCATTCAAAATTTAACAAGGCTATTAATCCTTGCTGTAACCTGACATTTTTAGCTAATCGTTTTTCCGTAAAGTTCGTATTCTGTGGCATCAATGATTTCCACTTGCTGGAATTGCCCAACCTTCAATCTTTGCTTCGACTGGTTTAGAATGATAACTTCGTTGTCAATTTCCGGTGCATCTTTGTAGGTTCTGGCCAGATAAAAATTCATTTCAGAATTGTACTCGTCAATCAGGACAGACGCGGATTTACCAATCATTTTCCTGTTCTTTTCCAATGATATTTCACGCTGAATTTCCATCAACTGTTCCTGGCGCTGACGAGCCACAGCTTCATCCACTTTGTCTGGTAAATCAAAGGCCGCGGTACCATCTTCATCTGAATAAATAAATGAGCCAAGGCGATCAAAACGAATCTCTTCTACAAAACGTAGTAGTTCATCAAAATCTTGTCGCCGTTCACCAGGATGCCCGACAATGACGGTTGTTCTAAAAGTGACATCGGGGACTAATTTTTTTGCCTGTTGCAAAATGTTAAGAATGGATTTCCGCGTGTCTCCCCGCCGCATTTGTCGGAGAACATGATCACTAATGTGTTGAATGGGCAAATCCAGATAATGCACTAATTTTTGACTGTCGCGCATCCAGTGTAATACATCCATAGGGAAATTGGTCGGATACCAGTACAACACCCGAATCCATTCAAGTCCTTCAACCTGTTCCAGCGCCTGCAGCAATGGCACAATTTTCTGTTCGCCATACAGGTCTTTTCCATAATAAGAGGTGTCCTGCGAGACTACAATCAATTCTTTAGTTCCATTATCAGCCAGCACCCGGGCTTCTTCTACCAATTTTTCAATGGGTTTGCTACGATGTCGACCTCTGATGCCCGGAATGGCGCAAAAGGCGCAGGTGTGGTTACATCCTTCAGAAATTTTTAAGTAGGCATAATGGCGGGGCGTGGTGATTAATCGCGTGCGATGAAAATTGTCCATGGATGCATGACCTTTGCCCAGCGCTTTTAAAATGGCGGAATATTCTTCAGTGCCAAAAATGGCATCCACTTCGGGAATTTCCTGTTCAATCTCTTTACGATAGCGCTGCGTTAAACAGCCGGCCACAAACACCTTTTTGTGCGGATCGCTTTTCTTTAATTCCAGCGCTTCTAAAATGGCCTGAATGGATTCTTCTTTGGCATCATTAATAAAGCCACAGGTATTAATGATTAGAACATCCGATTCTTCCGGTGTTTGACTGATCTGGAAATCATTAATTTTTAAAAGACCCAGTAAATGCTCAGAATCCACCACATTTTTAGGACATCCTAACGTCGTGACATGTATTTTTTTCATTCTTTGGCAAACAACCCTTCTAAAAATTCCTGAGGATTAAACAATTCAAAATCGTCCATTTGCTCACCCAGGCCAATGTATTTAACCGGAATGCCCAACCGACGTTTAATGGAAAGCACCACACCGCCCTTGGCGGTACCATCCAGTTTGGTCAAAAAGATGGCATTGACCTTTACCGCTTTCACAAATTCACGGGCCTGGTTAATGGCATTTTGACCGTTACCGGCATCAATAACCAGAATCACTTCATGTGGTGCGCCGGGCACCTGTTTGTCAATAACGCGGTAAATTTTGTTCAATTCGCTCATTAAATTGACTTTGGTGTGCAAACGCCCGGCTGTGTCAATAATTACGTAGTCCACGCCGCGGGCTTTGGCAGCCGCCAGGGTATCGAAGACCACCGCAGCCGGATCGGCCCCGGGCTGATGTTTAATGATGTCGCATCCCAGACGCTGAGCCCAGATTTCAAGTTGTTCAATGGCTGCCGCCCTGAAGGTATCGGCTGCTGCTAATAAAACTTTTTTACCCTGCTTCTGGTAATGATTGGCTAACTTGGCAATTGAAGTGGTTTTACCGGTGCCATTAACGCCCACCACTAAAATGACATAGGGCTTTTGTTCCACTACCGTTTCCGGCGGAGCCAGCAACTGTTTACTCAACTCTTCTTTTAAAACCTGCTGAATTTCCTGCGGACTCTCTATTTTTCGCTTTTTGATCTGATCACGCAAATGATCAATAATTTCCAGAGTGGTGTCTACCCCCACATCACCGGTGATTAAAATCTCTTCGATCTCTTCTAACAGGTCTTCATCAATTTTATTATGGGCGCTAAAAACATTACCCAGTTTAGAGAAAACATTTTCTCTGGTTTTTTTTAATCCTTTTTTGATTTTTGCTAACACGGGTCGATTACTCCTTTCTACATTTCGAAACATCCTTAAACCAATTTAAGCAAAAAAAGATTCCCTTTCTAACCTTTGCCCTTAAAATTGGGATAGTCAAACTGAAAGCGGGCTTTAAAATACCAGCGCGTAAAATAAAAACCGGACAGCATTAAAATGAAATAAAAGGGGATTTTCAAGCAAACGGCAATGGCAAAAAACAAAATACCAAACTTAGTAGCACGAATGGTGGCTGAAACTTGCGGCCGGACTAATGTCCATAAAAAGAAAGGCAAAGAAGGAACCAGAATAATCAATGCCAGGCGATCGTTTAACATGACCGCGGAAACCAGAGCCACAAGATAGAAACCAAAAGCCAGGTAAATCAATGCCTTTAAACCAAATTTTACGGCCAATGTCTTTTTATTGGCCAGGCGGTCGCCTTCGATATCTGGCAGGGTGGTGTAAAAATAAAGGGCCGTATTAAAAAACAAATAGGGCAAGGCATCCGCAAACAACCGCCAGGAAAACGACTGGAAGGCAGCCAGCCAGCCCAGACAAAAAGCCAGAAAGCCCATGGCCATGTTGGCCCACAAACTCCACCAGGGACGGTCTTTAAATTTAAACGGCTTAAAATTGTAAAAATAGCTGGTAATGGCAATAAACAGCAAAATGGTGATCAAAAATACCATGCCAGCCTTGTAGGCCAGCCATATCGAAACGAAAAGTAAAATCACAACTTCAGCAATGGCTGCTCGCTTTGAAATGTGGCCTTCTGAAATAATAAATAATTTTTTATTTTTAAGATCTGTCTCGATATCGGCCAGTTGATTGAGTAAAAAACTACCGCCCATGGCCAGGGCAAACGACACGAATAGTAAAATCAGCAGATCAAAATCAATACTTTGCCATTCGGACGGTGTTAAGTACAAACGATTTTTGAAAACAATTAAATAGCCAGCCAGTAAAGTGGACCAGCCGGGATAAAATAGCATGGGCCTCAGGACGAAAAAATAGTCAAGCATTTTCAACATTTTAGATTGTGTGCTTTTCATTAAAAATTGAATTCTATTTTTAACAACATAATAACAGGTTTCAATTTACTGATTTTTTATGTTCTATCAAAAGGAAATATTCTTAGATGTCACAAAAAAGATTAAGGTGTCATCCTTTCGTGAGGTACTCAATATGTTTGTGTTTATTTATCTTCTTCTTTGTTCCTCTGATTTAAATCGACAATTTCAACCACCGCATTACCACCAAATATTGCCTGATGTGTTTCCATGGAAGTAGAAATCGGCAAGTCGGCATAAGGTTTAATTTGGTCGGCCGTTATATTTGCATCAATAAGTAAGTGGTAAGCTATTCCGGCACAGGTGCCAGTGGCAAATGCTTTTACCAGTCGCTTTTGGTTGGCCAATAATTTATCCCAGAATTTATCGTGGTTTGCAGGCAAATGTACATAGAACAGTTCCACCAATTTTACAAGTGAGAAAGCAGTAGCTTCAATGGTGGCCGCTAAAAGAACAGAATGTGTAAATACCGATCGGTGAAAACCCATACCAGCTTTCAAATCCAAATCAGGTAACCCGCCATCTCCATCCAGTCCACCAGATCCTAATAAAAAACCAATGAAAGCAAGCAACAACTCTGGCGCTGCTTTTTTCGGATTACTTTTAAGTGCCTGTATTAAAATGTTTAATGATGTCTTTTTTTGAAGATAATTTTGATAGACAAATTTCTTGTAAACCCCTTTACGCTGTTGCAAATGAGTAGGAAATTGCTTTTTAAAATAAGCTATTGAATAACCAAGTGTTTCCTTGGCAACAAATTTACCTGATTTACCCAAAAACTTAAAAAAATTATTTAATCTTCTTTTAGTCACTTTAAAAAATATTTTTGCGCTTTCCCTTCCCCAACCTTTTAAACTATTACTGTCCATTCTATCCAGGGCTATGGAAAATTCTTCATGCAATTTTTCAAGGCGACTTTTAGGCATAGTAGTAATTACAAGCGGTTTTTCCATTTTAATACTCCTGATTTTTTAAATATATAAAAGCCTGCTAATCAGTTAATTTTCAAAAAGCACAGAAATAAATTGGAGTTCTTTGCAAACGCCAACGAATGATTATTCTTCCTTTTCTCATGAATTATAATCCGACTACATTACGCCAAATTTGGATAGAATAAAGCACAGCCTTATAGTTTTGCCCTATAGACGTGCCAAATCACCAATCCGCATGATAGCCGATTGGAAGGGAGTCTCAAAAGGACGACGCCCGTAGGG
>JAGHBR010000430.1 GCA_021160885.1 Caldisericaceae bacterium | reverse complement strand
CAAATACGGAAACAGTGGTAAAACGCGATGCTGTTTTACCTGCCTGGACGACTGTGGATTTAATTATTGGCTGGCAGAAAAAAGTTGCCGGTTTAAAATTGAATGCTTCGCTGCACATATTTAATCTATTTGACAAAGGTTACTGGCAGGTTGGCAATGAGTACGGATTGTTGCCCGGAGCAGAACGCAATGCTCAATTAAACCTGAATATTGGCCTCTAATTTTGATTTAAAAGAGGTTGCCCGTGTGGGTAGACTCTTTTTTTACTTAAACCTGCCGATTTATTTGTCAATTTCCCCAATTTTATTTAATTTGAATTTTTTAATCAAACAGGAGCTCTGGGCATATTGTTAAATGCGAAAATGGAATTAATTGCTGAAAAGATTGTAAAACGATTTGTACATTTCTTAGTTCTCAAAAATATCAGCTTTAAAGTAAGCAGTGGTTCCGCTATTGCCATTACCGGACCTAATGGTTCTGGTAAAACCACCCTGGTTAAAATTTTATGTAATTTAATGGCTCCTACACGTGGTCAGGTTGTTTATCAAAATAATAGCCAAAAAATTAACCGCGAAGATATCTTTCAATATATCGGTCTGGTGGGCCCTTATTTACAGCTTTACCAGGAACTATCTGCTCAGGAAAATATCGATTTTTTTGCTCGCATGCGCAATTTAAAAAACTATTCCGCCAGAGTAAAGCAGCTTATGGAATTGTTCAATTTAAGCGGCAGAGAACACGACGCTGTAAAGACTTACTCTTCGGGCATGCAGCAAAGGTTAAAATATGTGTGTGCGCTGATACATGAGCCGGAAGTTCTTTTTGTGGATGAACCTCGATCCAATCTGGATCAGGCTGGCATAGAAGCCGTTTACTCCATTTTGCAGGAGCAGAAAAAAGATAAAATTTTAGTCATTTCGACCAATGATCAGGAAGACCTGACTCTGGCTGATCAAATCATTCGGGTGGGAGTGGCATGAAGCAAATCTGGTTAATCTTTCTGAAAGATATTCAGCAGGAATTTAAAACACGCTATGCTATTAATGCCATCATGCTTTTTGCCATTGTTACCCTGAGCGCAGTGTCTTTTTCGATCGGCGCTTACACTGCTACGACAAGAGTTCTGGCCGCTCTGTTTTGGATTATTCTATTCTTTTCTTCAATGTCCGGCCTGTCGCACATATTTATCAGGGAAGAAGAGACACAAACTGCCGACACTTTAAAATTGGTAGCCCGGCCATCCAGCATTTATCTGGGAAAGTTTTTCTTTAATCTAATATTGTTAATTCTGCTGGAAGTCATTTTAATTCCGCTGTTTATTGCCATCATGAATTTTAAAGTGGTAAGTTTTCAGATCTTTTTATTAACCATGTTCATCGGTAATTTCGGCCTGGCCGGAGGGGGCACCATGGTGGCAGCCATCATCTCCAAAGCCAGTACAAAAGGCGCTTTGTTCACCGTGCTCTCTTTTCCCATCCTTTTGCCAGTGTTGATTAGTGGTATTAGCGCCACACGTAAAGCAGCCGAGTCGGTAAAACTGATGGATGCACAGAATGAACTGCAGGCTTTGCTGGCCTATGGCGTTATCATTATTGTCGCCAGCATTTTATTGTTTGATTTTGTCTGGAATGAATAAATTGATCATGAAAAACGTTATTTAAAGTAAAACCAAACAGGAATTGTGTTCATGAGTAAACTCTGGAAAATAATCCTTTATATTGGATTGAGTTTAATTATTATTGGGGCTTTTGTATGGGCGCCATTGGAACCGAAAATTCTTAAAGAATACACACGCATATTTTATTTTCATGTACCTGTAGCCTGGATTTGTGTGCTCTTTTTCTTAATCGCTGCTTATTACAGTTTTCAATTTTTACGCACTAAGGATTTACTTTATGATGCTTACGCTAAAATCAGTAATGAATTAGGTATTTTGTTTGCCATTCTGGCTACCGTTACTGGTTCCATTTGGGCCAAGGTGACCTGGGGGTCGTTTTGGAACTGGGACCCACGGGAAACCTCAATTTTTATTTTATTATTGATTTACGGCGCTTATTTTTCATTGAGGTCAGCGGTAGAACAGGAAGACCGCAGGGCGCGTTTAGCTGCTGTTTACTCTTTGCTGGCGTTTGTTACGGTGCCGTTTTTCGTTTTTGTGGTACCACGTATTTACTTTTCGTTGCATCCCGATCCGGTGATTAATACGCAGGGGAAAATACATCTTGAACTAAGGCAGCGCGTGGTTTTTTTCTCTTCACTGATTTTTCATACCGTGTTGTATTTATGGCTTTTTCAGATGCGTAAAACTCAGGTAAAATTACAAATGATTTTACGCCTATATAAAGAAAATAAAATGTTGGAGGAATAAAGATGAATCCCGAATATGTTGTGATGATTGTAAACCTGGTTATCTGGACAGGAATTTTTCTATATTTGTGGAGAACGGATAAAGCTGTTAAAAAATTGAAACAAGAAATTGAAGAACTGCATTTAACCGAGAAATTGGATTAAAAAAGAAAGTCACACGAAAAAAGGAGCGCCAGATATGCGTTCAAAATATATCATTGGTGGGTTAATCATTATCGGCTTTCCGATCTGGGCCGCCATATCATTCAATAGTTCCCTCACGCCATATGTTACTATTAGTGAAGCCAAAAACAGCAACGAAGTGGTCCAGGTTAAAGGTGAGCGGGTTGGCAGTGGAAATTTTGACGTTAATGAAAACGTTTTTAAATTTCAGATTCGCGATGAGAATGGCGAAATTCTAAACGTGGTGTATGACGGCGCCAAACCTGGCAATTTTGATCAGGCTTCGCACATTGTGTGTATCGGCAAGTATGAAAACGGCATTTTCCATGCTAAAGAATTGCTGGTTAAGTGTCCATCCAAGTACCAACCCGAAGGGAGTTGATTATGATCTTAGGCATTACCGCTACTGCGCTTACTTTTGTTGCATTGATGTTAAGCGTAGTGGCTTATTATTTATATGATCGTCGTGGCGAACAAGCGCTTTTAACATTTGCTCGTACAGCATTTTACAGCGCTGGTGTGTTAATAATCTTTCAGGTTGTACTTTTAATGTACGGAATTTTAACGCACCATTTTGAAT
>JAGHBR010000482.1 GCA_021160885.1 Caldisericaceae bacterium | reverse complement strand
GATTAATTCTGTTAATTAAAGTTTATAAATGTATTTAAAACCGTGCAAATCTCCAAATTATTTTGGGAGTTAATCACCTTCTAACATCTTTTTAATCCTTATTATTTCCAAAAAAGTAAAACCAAAAACAATTAAAACATATCAAACCAAATTTAATTGTAAAATGATTAATGTCCAGCTTTCAAACTCCCTTCCCCTTGTCATATTGAAGGATGAACCACAGTGCAAGTTTGTAAGGTTTGACCTTAAAAAATGGAACCATCTGATTTATTTTGGACATCTGTGACAGGTGCCTCTGTTTTCTCCAAAAACATAAATCGCAGAAGGGATTTATTATTTCACTTTTCGAAATTCGAGCTTCGTATTTTCTAATCTCTGGGTTGGGACAAAACACAAAATTTAAACTAAACCTCAACTCTAAATTCTTTTCTCTTACACTACCAATCCATCCAATCCTTTTTACACATTGTTGAGCTTTACAATGCGGATTGGGGCAATTGAAATCATCTTATTTTAATTCAACATTCAACATTCAACATTTATAATTCAAAATTACTAAACAAAGAGGCTTTTATTTAACATAAATTAGACACTTGGACAAAAAATAATTATATTTACCCACGCTTATAATTATGCAATTTTAGGATGAAACAATGAAGGTAATTGAACATTTAACCAAAGCAAAAGACACTTTAATCAGCTTCGAAATTATTCCGCCAAAACGGGGCGGTGATATTCATAGTCTGTTACAGGTGGTTGACGATATCGCCAAATTCAATCCACCTTTTATTGACATTACCAGTCACGCAGCCGAGGTAACCTACGAAGAAACGCCACAGGGCATTAAACGTAAGGTTAAGCGGAAACGTCCGGGCACACTGGGCATTTGCGCATTAATTCAAAACAAATATAATGTTGATGCCGTACCGCATGTTTTATGCAATGGCTTTACCCGTGAAGAAACCGAAGATTTTTTAATCGATTTACAGTACCTGGGAATTGAAAATGTTCTGGCGTTGCGCGGTGAGGAAAACAGCTATCAAAAACCTCTGCTAAACGGACGCAGCGCCAATCAATATGCCGTTGACCTGGTAAGGCAAATCAGTAATATGAACAAAGGCATTTATTTGGAAGAAGAACTGATCGACGCCCGACCATCCAATTTTTGTATTGGTGTGGCCGCCTATCCGGAAAAACACATTAGTGCGCCCAATCTTGATTTTGACATTAAACAATTAAAGAAGAAGATTGAAGCCGGCGCAGATTACGTGGTAACACAAATGTTTTACGATAACCGGCATTATTTTAATTTTCTTGAAAAATGCCGTGCCACGGGCATTCAGGTTCCAATTTTACCCGGACTTAAAATATTAACTTCCAAAAAACAGCTGACCAGTATTCCCGCTAATTTTCACATCAGTCTGCCTCCTGAACTTACAGATCCAGTGTTGGAGGCTAAGGATGATGAGGAAGTACTAGAAATTGGTGTAGATTGGGCATACAACCAGGTAACAGAATTAATCGAAAAGAAGGTGCCAGCCATTCACTTTTACATTATGCAAAACTCAAAGCCGATTCGGTTATTAATGAAAAAATTGGAATTTTAAAATATTAATCGCATGAAAAGGCAATACACGACATCGCTGTTTTTTAATCTTTTTAAAACGCTCAGCAATATCATTTTAAAACTGATGGGTTGGAAGACAACAGGTAGGGTACCAGAAGAAAAGAAATTTGTGATGATCGGTTATCCACATACTTCTAACTGGGATGCTTTTATTGGACTGCTGGTCTTTACAGCCATGGGATTGCGCCTGCACTGGCTGGCCAAACAATCGCTTTTTAAATGGCCTTTAGGGCCAATATTACGATTTACCGGAGCCATTCCCGTGAACCGCAGCCAATCTCAAAATTTTATTGAATACAGTAAACAACTGTTTAATCAATACGATCGTTTGATTTTAACGCTGTCTCCGGAAGGAAGCAGAAAGAAAACTGCCTACTGGCGAACCGGTTTTTATTACATGGCATTGAATGCCGGGGTTCCAATTGTATTAGGATTTCTGGATTACTCCCGTAAAACAGGAGGCTTCGGGCCTTTAATCTGGCCCGGCGGCAACATTGAACAGGATTTAAAAAAAATTCGGCAGTTTTACCAGGGAATTAAAGGGAAATTTCCGGAATTGATGGGCGAAATACAACTTAATCCCGAAAGAAAGAAAAATTAGAAATGAGCAATCATCAAATTTTTGAATTAATTATCTATTCAGGAAGCATCGTACTCACCGCCTGGATAGGCGGTGTAATTCCACTGTTTTTTAAAGAGAATCTTCGCATGCTGCACTGGTTCATCAGTTTGGGGGCTGGTGTATTGTTAGGCGCTTCGTTCTTACACATGATTCCCGAAGCGGCCGAAATGATTGGTGCACAATTGGGCGTTTACGTTCTGGCTGGTTTTTTAATGCTCTTTATTTCAGAAAAATTCATCATGACCCATCCCTGCCCTTCCGAACATTGCGAATATCATCATGTTGGGCTGTCGGCTTTCTTTGGACTTTCTCTGCACAGCCTGGTTACAGGCATTGCCCTGGGCACAAGCGTCATGGTGCCCGAATTGGGATTGATTGTTTTTCTGGCGATTATTTTGCACAAATTACCTGCCTCGCTTTCTTTAACCAGTTTGTTCTTAAAAGAAGGCTATCCAAACAAAAAGCTGTTTTTTTACTTAACGACCTTTTCTTTAATGGTACCTATTGGCGCGTTAATTACGTTTCTGTTTTTACAACACACTTCGATCAAAACCATTGGCGCCTTAACAGCATTTTCGGCCGGCACCTTTTTACATGTTGCATCAGACGACTTACTGCCAGAGGTGCATCAACATTCACACGATCGTTACAGTCGACTCATTGCCTTTTTTATCGGATTGTGTTCTATCTGGATTGTAACTTTTCTGGAATAAAATGCTTCCAGCAAATTGCCATTTAAAAGTATTTTCCTGAAACAATCACACACTTTACCTACTAAAAATTTTACCTGAAAGAGAAAGCATTATTTGATGCGGTCTTATTGCTTTAGTTTTAATTGCCTGGTTGTAAAAAAAATACTATTTTAAAGCCCAACATCACCAGGCGTGAGTTTATTTTACTAAGTTACACGTAACTAAAAGAGTCATTATGGATTCAAATAAATTAACGGCTGTTCTTCTGTTGACCTGTCCGGATCGTGTGGGATTGATTTCCCGAATTTCCCATTTTATTTTTGAACGTCAGGGCAATATCATTGACCTGGATGAACATGTCGATCAGGAACAGCAGTTATTTTCTATTCGCGTAGCCTGGGATATGACCAATTTCACCATTAATGCCCAACAATTACAGGAAGCTTTTGCTCCACTGGCCAAAGAATTTCAAGCGACCTGGAGCCTCCGTTTTCTGGAACAGAAATCCCGCGTGGCAATTTTCGTTTCAAAAAGGGATCATTGCCTGAATGAAATATTGTGGCGCTATCAATTGGGCGAATACAATATTGAAATCTGTTGCATCGTTTCCAATCATTCAAATCTAAAACCCATTGCTGACCAGTACCAAATCCCAGTTCACGTGTTCCCAGTTACAAAAAACAACAAGAAGGAACAAGAAACAAAAGAACTACAGCTCTTACAAAAATATCAGGTCGACACCATTGTACTTGCCCGTTACATGCAGATTCTGTCGCCACAATTTGTCAAACACTACCCTAACCGCATCATCAATATTCATCATTCATTCCTGCCGGCCTTTGCAGGTTCCAATCCATATCGGCAGGCATTTGA
This sequence comes from Caldisericaceae bacterium, assembly GCA_021160885.1. GTDB lineage: Bacteria > Calditrichota > Calditrichia > Calditrichales > Calditrichaceae > Caldithrix. The sequence goes on along the minus strand of JAGHBR010000482.1, from coordinate 26,088 downwards.
AAGAGGCGTAAAAATTATTGGAGCTACCAGCCATTATGTTACAGAAGAGCTGGATCAGGGACCGATTATTGAACAGGATGTAATTCGTATTTCGCACAAGGATACTTTAAAAGATTTGATCCGCAAAGGGCGTGATCTGGAACGGCTGGTGCTGGCCAAAGCCTTGCGCTACCATTTTGAACACCGGATTTTAGTGCATGGACGTAAAACTATCATTTTTGAATAGGTAACCGGCCATGATGCAATTTGACGATATGTATTTTATGCGTGAAGCCATTCGTGAAGGCAGAAAAGCCCTGAAAAGCGGAGACGTGCCGGTTGGCGCCGTTGTTGTCCTCAATAATCGGATTATTGGCCGTGGACACAACCAGGTTGAGCTTTTAAAAGACCCAACAGCCCATGCGGAAATGATTGCCATTACCTCAGCCTGCGCCACCATTGGTGAAAAGTGGCTTTACGATGCCACCCTTTACGTAACCGTTGAACCCTGTTCCATGTGTGCCGGCGCTTCCGTACTGGCTCGCTTAAAACGCTTAGTTTACGGGGTGCAGGATATTAAAACCGGCGCACATTCCAGTTTGTTTAATCTACTCAACGATCCCAGACTGAATCACCAGATTGAAGTTACGCCCGGCGTTGCCCGCGATGAATGCGCCGCTTTAATGATGGAGTTTTTCCAGCAATTAAGACAAAAAAATCAACAGAAAAATAGGTAAACCTCTTTTAAAATTTTGGTAACCTCCCAAAAGCAAATCATTTTTTTTACGCTGAGCCCACAGATTGGGGCTGATTCTTTTAACATTGCTGGGTTAATTGGTTGCGATTCTGTCAGAGTCCTTCGACACATCCCGATGAATCACAACTACTCAGCTACTGGGCGCCGGCAGTTAAACCAGATATTGATTCAGACAGAAAATCTCTAACACGTCAAGGTCTAATTCATCTATGTCAATTTCTGCCAATAAACGTTCACGCTCACCTGGTAAGAGGATAAATCCCTGATTTTCAAAATTTCGTTCCGGGTGCCGCACTTCTACAAAAAAGCAAGGCTGTTCTTCACACACCAACCACAAGCCGTTTTCTATCACCAATTTCAGGTTTTGCCGTTTGTAAGGAATTTTTAAATATTTCCAAGGTTTCAAATTCAAAAAGTCGCGACTGAGCTTTTTGCCCGACACATCATACAAAGTGGCAATTAGAACAATTGCTTCTTCAGGTAAATCTGCCAGAATAACTACAGGAGATGAAATGCCGGAGGTCGTGATCGTTTCTTCTAAAGTTGTTTGAAGCGATTTACCATCCTTTAATAAAGCTTTTACTTCCAATCGAAAAATGCCTTGAGGCAAATTAGGTGAAAAGCGAATGACGATATTCTTTTCTGTTTCAATCAAATAAACAGCCTCCATGGCAAAAACCTCTTTTACATGGTAATAACTGAGTTTGGGACGAAACTCATAATCGATTAATGCCCAAGAAGTAACCGGCCAGCAGTCATTTAGCTGCCAGATAATGGCTCCCATAGTATCGGGTACACGTCCCCTCCAATGCCTTAAACAGCTGCGCAAAGCAAAGGCCTGATTTAACTGGGTCAGGTAAACAAAATCCCGCGGAGAAGTTTTTACCGGCAAATGACCGGCTAAAAAGCGAAACAATCGTTCATTGCCTTCATGCTGCTTGTTGTGCCATTCAAAACTTTCACTTTGAACGCTGAACTGATCTGCGGGCAATGCTTTTTTTAAGGTGTAAAAATGTGGCGGCGCCTGAAAGCCAAATTCTGTGACATATAAGCTTTGATCTTCTTTTACCCGGGTGTAGTCCACCCACTCTGACCAGATATGCCAAACATGGCGATTACCGCTTTTTTCATCATTGGGGTCTGCTTCCATACCCCAGGGCGAAGTCGGCCAGTAAGGCCTATAGGGATCCAATTTGTGCATCCATGCTGGAAACCATTCGTGAAACAAACGATAGCCAGGCATATTGTCCATTGGCCCGCATTGATCCCTGTACCAGATCCACTCGATTTCATTATTGCCATTCCACAAAACAATCGAAGGATGATGGCGCAATCGTAAAACGTTTTCTTCAACTTCCGCCCTTACCTCGTCAATAAAGCCTGCATTTCCCGGGTAGGTGGCACAGGCAAACATGAAATCCTGCCAAACCATTAATCCCAGGCTGTCACAAAGCTCATAAAAATAGTCATCTTCGTAAATGCCGCCGCCCCAAACGCGCAATATATTCATATTGGTCTGGGCTGCCATTTTCAACAGGCGTTCGTAGGTTTGTTTTTTAACTTCCGGCAAAAAGGCATAGGCCGGAATCCAGTTTGCCCCCTGCGCAAAAACAGGTTGATCATTGATTTTAAAATAAAAAACCGGCCTCCCGTTTTCCTCCGTGACCAGTTCCATTTTGCAAATCCCCACTCTCTTTTTAGATTGTTCTAATAAATTACCATCTGCGTCCTTCAACTGAACCTGTAAATGGTGCAAAGTTGGTTGACCGTAACCACGAGGCCACCATAGAGCAGGCTCTTCCAGATCAAAGCGCAAACTATTCTGCCGTCCCATGACTTCCAGTTGTTTAACCAGCAGGACGGTTTCACCGCTTACAGTTTTTACATCCAATTTGAACTCGATTTTCCCACCGGCAGGCGTTTCTCCCCACAGGAAAATGTCAGACTGGATAGTAACCGTTTTCCCTCTAAAGTCAACAGCATCAAAAGTAATAGCTTCAATGCCACAATCAGCCTGTTCCAGGTAAATGGGCTTCCAGATGCCACAGGTAGCAAATTGTGGCCCCCAGTCCCAACCAAATGAGTATTGACTTTTCCTTAAATAAGCGCGCTCCGGATGGCGAGCAGATGGTAATTGTTTTATTTTAGGTTCATATTCTTGTCCATACCAGCGGGCCGATTTAAAGATGATTTCAAGCTGGTTTTGCTTCTGCTTTACTATCCCATTCACTTTAAAACGATAGGAGCGAAACATGTTTTTCGCTGAAGCCACATGCCGACCATTTAAATAGATTTCAGCAATAGTATCCAGGCCGTCTGTTTTCAGATAGATAGTGCGTGTAAGATCAAAATCATCCGGCAAATCGAACTGACACTCATAACGATAGTCATTCCAGTCTATCCATTGCAACTCTTTTTCATTCATATCAAAAAATGGATCTGGAATAATTCCAGCTTCAAATAGGTGGCTGTGGATGACTCCCGGAATTCTGGCAGGGATTCCCCGGGTCGGAATGTTAAATTTCGGATGACTTTTTCGCACTTCATGCAAGAACACACGCCATCCTTGATTCAATTCAAAACGCTTATTCAAATTAACCTCCGAATCTTTGAAAATATTTTCCCAACAAAGCGATGTAGAGGGTGATTCTGTCTCCCTTTAGTGGCGTATTTAGTCAATCAATCAAGATTGAACGAAGTGATCATTATTAGATCTGACTTCATCCGTTAAAAAATACTTATTCAAAAAATTGTTCAAGCAATTCCTTTCTCAATTCTGGCGCTCGCTCCACTTCCATTAAAGCCAATAATGCTTCGATGGTTGATTCAGCGCCTGCATTCAGATTAACCTGTTCCGGTGTAATAAGGCCATCAAAACAGCGCCCGCTTTGTGCATCGTACATGGCTTTTTGCGCCGCATTGTTTCCACTAAACCATGACGCCAGACGTAAAGTTAGCTTACCATATTTCGCCTGTTTCGTCAACTTAAAGGCATGCAGCGCGGCCCAAATCATTGGCCGCAAATCATAGGCAATTTGTTCAAACTGTCTTTTTTCGGTTACAATAATCTTGCCGTTTTCGTTTTTCAACTTTGCCTGATGTAAAAGACCCATTTTAAGTAATTGCGGATAAAAATGATCGATTTCAAATAAAGCAGAATGAAAAAACGCAGAATCTCCAGTGACCTCAAAGGCATCTAAAAGGGCATCGGCCTGAATATTACCGTATGCATGCCAGATGTTCTGCCAGCTCAAAAAGGCGCCATAGAATTCGGAAGTCGAATATTTAATCTGCATGGACATAAGTCCTCTGGCCTGCGCCTTAATCAAAGGCAACAACTTCGGCTGGCCGGTTGCTGCATGTAATGCACACAATGCTTTAATCAGCAGGCCAGCCTGGTCTGCCGCATGACGCTGAGGCAGCCAAACAGGCAATTTAAAGCCAGCAACTTCCTGCCATTGATTTAAATTTTGGTTTAACATTTCGACATGGGGCAATACTTTTTGTACTGCCTGCTCTGCAGAATCTTTTAAAGAAGGCGTTGCCGAGGGATCATTTTTTAAAAACTCAGCCAGCGCCCAGGTAGCCCGCCAGGTCCACCAATCGGGTAGCGGTTTACTGTTTTTTAGCTGTTTTTGAATTTGTCCCTGACTGTCAATAAAATTGTAAAAACAGCCATTAGAAGCCTGCATTTTAAGCAAAGTTCTTATTAATTGCCTGGCCCGAACCGCAGAATCGGTGGACTTGTAATATTGAGCATGCCGCAAATAAACAATAGTCGCCCGGGCAATGTCATCAACACAAATCAATCCTTCGCCCGGAGCTTCCAGGTAGTGGTAATCCGGATATTCTGCGTAAATGGCAATTCCAGCCCATGGCTGCCCATCTACCTTCAGCCAGGTGTAAAGGTAATTTAAGTGATTTAAGTTGATTATGCTCTTTTGATTACTTGTACTTTGGCATTGAACAAATAACGTAAAGGCAAAAATTAAGGTCAACAAGGCTCTTACTTTATTCATTAACAACCTTCTTCCTCACACATGCTTAATAGTTTTTCAACAGACGTTGTAGCCAGGCAGATATTTGAATCCGCGCCGGAATAATAAATTTTAATTTGCCCATCATCTTCCAAAATCCAGCCGGTAGAAAATATCACATTTGGTACATCGCCTACTCTTTCGTACGTCTCTTCGGGGCTCAGGACGGGTTCTTTACTACGCCCCAGCACTTTGTAAGGCTCGTTTAAATCCAGCAGCAGCACGCCCTGCCGGTAAATCATCGAAGTCCCGATGATCCTCACGCCATGGTAGAGCATCAACCAGCCTTTTTCCGTCTTAATTGGGGGAGTGGAAGCGCCGATTTTATCGGAATCCCACCATGGTTTACGCGTGGAAATCAATCGCCTGTAATTTCCCCAGTGCAATAGATCAGGACTCTGATTGATCCACATATTGCCCTGAGTAGGCGAAATAGCCGGGCGATCGATCTTCCAGTAATAGCCGTTTATTTTTTCAGGAAAAAGAACGGCATCTTTGTTAACCGGTTCAGAGATGGTGCCTAAAATCTCAACTTTTTCGAAATCAGTCGTACGGGCCAGTAAAACAACCGGTTCATTGGGCGAATAGCCGGTGTAGGTCAGGTAATATTCACCATTCAATGGATTAATCCGCACATCTTCGATACCCCATTGTACATATTCGTAAAATTGATGATGATCTTCCGCTGTAAGGAAAAATTTATCTTCAACTTTAAATTGAATGCCATCTTTACTCCAGGCCTTAACCAGAGCCGAAATTCCATTTGGCATTTCCACACGACAGATCAGTAAATATTGATTATTAAACTTAATGGCCCCGGCATTGAAAAGGCTGTTGGCCTTAAACGGGACATCTTTCGTTGTCAGAATCGGATTCCGTTCACTTCTTTCAACAATCATGGTTGAAAACTCCTCTCCTGTTTTCATTCCATTTCCTGTAAAATTTCATCAAGCTTAAAAATGGCCACACCTGAGGCAGAATCAGACATGGCATAAGGTACGATTAACCGATCTTTGTGTAACATATTACCACAGGTGTAAATAACATTTGGCACATAGCCTTCCCGTTCGTTTTCATCCGGTCCCAACAGGGGTTCGGCTAAACGGGCAATGACCTTACGCGGATTTTTTAAATCAAGCAAAATGGCGCCCAACTGATACTTACGCATTGGGCCTACGCCATGCGTTATCAATAACCAACCAACATCGGTTTTGATAGGCGAACCGCAATTGCCAATTTTACTCAGTTCCCAGGGCATCTGTGGTTCCAGCAACAACTCCGCTTTTTCCCAGTTGTACAGGGAATCAGAGAACATGATGTACAGATTGGTGCCGTCCTGTCGACCAATCATAGCATATTTTCCGTCAATCCGTTCCGGGAACAAAGCCATACCTTTGTCATGCACGGCCTTGCCCTGTAATCGGTAACTTTTAAAAGAAATAAAATCATTCGTTACCAGTAATTTGCTTTGAATCTGATGGCCATCGTAAGCAGTGTAAGTACCGTAATAAAAGAGACCACTTTCGTCTTCAAAACGCACCAGCCGCAAATCTTCAATGCCATTCACTTCGTCGTCAGTAACAGGAAAAATGACCCGTTCAGCCAATGGAATTTGAGGATCAAAATGCATGCTGGTAATCTGATACGGAGAAGCAAAATCGACTTCTACCTTTTCCGGCCCTGTGGCAAAGGGCGATTCCGGCATTTTAATAAATATTTCACCGCTGGCGTTAATTCTTCCCTGAACAAATTCGATGCTCGAAATGTGCCCCTCGCCGGTTGCCCGCAAACTCATGACAAATCGCTGGTCGCCGTTTCCGCTTAAATCCTCAAAAGGTACAATGGAAGGATTGAATAGGGCGGCCGCTTCCAAGGAGTACTCTTTGGCAAAATAGCTGGCCATTAATAATTTATCTACCGGGCGTAATTTGAACTCAGAAGGTAAAAAGGTTTTTAGCTGGCCGTAAAAGTTCATTAAAAACTTTTCCATATCGCGATGCCGGTCGGCAAAACTCTTTTCTATTTCTTTAAAAAGCGCTTCGCGTTCAGAAGCACTCATAACCATCACTTGTCTGGCAATGCGCTCCACATGCGGTTTTTCAATATTGTAAGAAAGCGCAAGAACCCGGCGCAGATTGGGTTCTAATTTAAAATCCAGTTTTTGTACTTGCACAATATTCTCCTAACCTTTTAATCCTGAAGTTGCCATACTTTCAATAAAATAGCGCTGGAAGAATGCGTAAACCAAAATAATCGGAATAGCCAGCAAGGTTGCGGCCGCCAGCATGGCTCCTAACTGCGCTTCGGCCTGCCCGCCAACGGCAAAAATGGTAACCAACTGAGGCATGGTCATCAGTTTTTCGTTACGAATAACGATTAACGGCCACAGCACATCATTCCAGCTAGTCATAAAGGTAATGATGCCTACCGTGATGATCACCGGTTTGGAAATAGGCCAGATGATTCGAAAGAGAATGGTCAAATCGTTACAGCCATCAATCCTGGCCGCATCTATTAAATCCTGCGGGATATCCAGAAAAAACTGGCGAAACAGTAAAATGGAGAAGGCCGTGATCATGCCCGGCACAATGAGCGACAGGTAAGTATCTACCCAGCTAAACTTGACCATTAAAATGTACATGGGAATTAAGGTAATTTGAAAGGGAATGACCATGGTGAACAAAATAACACCTAAAATCAGATTCCGCCCCCAAAAATTTAACCGAGACAGAGCGTAGCCGACAATAGATCCAAAGAAAATAACCGACACGGTGACACAGCTTGAAACGAACAAACTATTGAACAAAGCACGCCAGATGGGAATCTTTTGCACCACCAGGCGGTAACTCTCCAAACTAAAATTTTTAGACCATAGACCCAGCGAACCGATTTCGATTTCCGGTTTTAAGCTGGCGGCAATCATCCACAAAAAAGGATAAATAAAAGTGATTCCAGCAACCGTTAAAACCAGGTAAAGGTAAAACCGCTTCATGCCTATTTCCTTTCAACCACGCGCTTTTGAATTAGCACTACAATAAAAATAATGAAGGCAAAGAAAAAGCCCAGAGTGGCCGCATAGCCCATGTGGCCAAAATAAAAAGCCTGATTGTAAATGTACAGCATGGCCGACAGGGTACTGTTCATCGGGCCCCCACCGGTCATGACGAACGGTTCAATAAACAGGGAAAAACCACCAATGGTGGACAAAATAACCACCAGCACCATGGTGCTGTTTAACGAAGGCACGGTAATGTACCAGAACTTTTGCCAGGCTGTAGCGCCATCCAATTCAGCCGATTCGTACAAATATTTCGGAATGTTCTGTAAACCGACCAAAAAGAGCACTATGTAAAGACCCACGTTTTTCCAGGTAGCCATGATGGCTATGGAGGGCATGGCCCAGGACGGGTCGTTAATCCAGGGAATTTTGGGCAATCCTAATTGAGTAAGTATTAAATTCAACACACCGGTTTCGTAAGCGTAGAGTTGCTGCCACAAAATGGTAATGACCACTCCGCTTACAATGACAGGCATAAAAAAGACCGCCCTGAAAAAGCCACGCAGTTTAATCTTTTGATTCAGCAAGACCGCAATAACCAGGGCAAAAACGATCTGCAGAGGAATATGGATGATTAAAAAGACAACTGTGTTGTATATGGCTCTAAAAAATTCAACGTCATGGAACAGACGATAAAAATTCTTCAGGCCCACCCAGCGCATGGGCGTAATGACATTCCATTTGTGAAAGATTAAAATAAAAGAAAAACCCAGAGGAAAAGCGACAAACAGTGCAAAGCTGACCAGATAGGGCAGGCTCATCAAATAACCGATTTTATCGCTCTTTTTAATCTTTTGCTTAACATAAGCTAACATCAGCGGTTCCACTCCCTGATTACCTTCACACGTTTAGCAGCCCGCTCAATGGCTTCTTCGGGAGGACGGCGGCCATAGATTACACTTGCCTCGTACTCCTGCGAAATAATGTTAAAAATTTCTTTCAGATCGGCCACGCCATCTACACCACGCGTAAACGGCGCTTGTAAGGCGAACATTTTCATTTGCGGTTTTGCCTTAAAATAGGCAATAAAAGAGGAATCGGACAGTAAATTTTTGCGCATCGGAATTTGATCGCAAATTTCCAGCAAGCGCTGATCGGCATGACGCGAAATAAGCCATTTAGCGAACTGCCAGGCCGCCCGGGGATGCTTGGTGTTATTAAAAATGGAAATGTTTTTGGGATCGCCATAGGTGTAAACAGCGCCCTGATAATCATCAGGTTTTGGAATGGGCATGATTCCGTATTCAAAATCTGCTGGAGCAAATTTTTGAATGTGGGCTACCAGCCAGGGTCCTGAAATTTGCGTTGCCAGGCGTTCTGCCAAAAATTGATCGCCCTGAAACTGGGTCACCGGCATGTAGCCGCGGCGGTACATGGTTTGAAAAAAGCGGAACACTTTAACGCTGGCCTGATTATTAAAAACAATGCTGTCAGCTTCAAATAAAGTCCGGCCACCAGAAGCACAAATGTAAAAGGGATAATAATCGAACAGGCGTTGCCACCAGATGGGCTTAATATCTCGGTACAGCATCCAGTGATCAATTTGCCCGTCGCCGTCAAAATCCTGCACGATTTTTTGGGCAGCTGACAAAAACTGGGAATAGGTAACTAGCGGAGGCTGAACCCCGGCTTTGCGAAAAATCTTTTTATTGTAAAAGACCATGATCGGATTGGTCTTCCAGGGCAGCTGGTAATAACCGCCGTCTTTAGCCTGGAAGGTTTTGAGCTGATCCTCCATTACGCGTTCCGTAACATAGGAGCGAAAATCAGGAAAGGTGTCCAGACGCAGGAGCCCACCGGCAGCGATAAATTCATCCATGGCGCCCGGCCACATGTTAGAACAAATATCCGGCGTGGTTTTACCGGCTATGGCCGCCAGCAAAACTTCTTCAGAAGACTGACTGGCAGGAAGTGTTTGCAATTTGACCGGAATTTCCGGATGTCGTTGATTCCAGGCTTTCACCAACTCTTTTGCCAGTTTGTACTCCTGTGGATTGGAAGCGCACCAATAGGTCAAGCCTCGTCTGGGCTTCGCTTCTGCTTTTCCCTGCTGCCCTTTTGAACAAGCCGTTAAGAGTAGCCAAGCGATTATTGGTAATATTAAGAAAATTTTAAATTTCATGATCCTTTCCAGGTTCCGGTTTTAAAACTCTGCTCACAGAACGTTAAAACGCCGGGTTTTATTAACGTTCATTTTTACTCTTATTTCGCCCGAACTGACAGGAGCTGCCTTGTCATTTCGACCGATTGCACAACAACCTCCCATAAAATACGACGAAATATTTTCAAGCATCCGGATTTTTTTCCGTGTACTCTGTGATTCAAAATTCGTATTAAGCCTCGGATTTTAAATTACTTCCTTAAAAAACAGGTACCTTATTTCCATATTGTAAAAGGTTCGTTTTTAGTACCCCCTTATTTTTCACTTAATTTTCAGGCACTTGCGCACTAACTGGCGCCCATTCCATTGCAATCTGTAAAAATAAACGCCAGAAGCCAGGTCCGGCCGCTTCCAGTTAAATGTGTGCCAGCCTGCTTTTTTTAGACTCAAAGAAAATTGATCAACCACTCGCCCCCGCGCATCAAAAAACTGCAGTTGAACAGCTCCGCCTACCGGTAGATAATAGACAATTTTAGTTTGCGGATTAAAAGGATTCGGAAAATTTTGTTTTAAGATTAATTCGCCAGGCGGTAATAGTTTCTTTTTCTCAGGCAATCCGGTCAGGGAATCGTACAGGGCTCGTATCTGTTCCTGATTTAAAGCCTGATTAAACAAATAAAACTCGTCCAGCACACCACGAAAGCTGTAATTAGCATCATCGGGCAGGTGGCGGCCTAAACAAAGGTCAAAATCGGTTGTTAGCAGAAGACCGCCTGCGCTTTTACTGTTGTCTGGCTGACCGTCTAAATAAACAGCCATCTCTTTAGTTCCTGAATTGTAAAGGCAACTTACAAAATAAAAGCGGTTTTTGACCAGTTCTTGTCGCGAATCCAGATCAAAAATACCTTCATCGGTTTTTACGGTCCAGCGCAGTTTTTTGTTGGTTATTGAAATCTTCCATCTCCGTTCCCAATTGCCATGACTGACCGGGTAAGCTTCGCGCGTAAAAAAAGAATCGACTCTTAAAAAGAAAGCAACAGTAATGGCATTCTGAAAATCCAAAGAAGGATGGCATTTAACTTTCACCACTGAATTTTGGCCATTAAAATAAAAGCCTTTTCCCCCGGGAGAAGGCACCTGAATCACATTTTCTGCCCAACCGTCATTCTTAAACGCGCTCAAATCTCTAATCTGCTCATCTTCAAAATCATAATGCTCAACCAGATGTCCAACGCTCACACCTACACTGTCTATGGCCATGCCCCCCTTACCATCGCTTACCTGGCAATAAAGCAGTAAATAGCCGGCCGTGTCGGGCACGGTCCATTGCCATTCAAAGGCCTTGCTTAAAAGCAGACCCTTGGCTAAACGCCAGGCACAATTCAAAGAATCTCCATCGCTATCCTCAGCAGAAACTGTGAGTAAAATTTTGTCGCCAGGTTCAGCGATTTGCGGTTCTGCCCCAATTTTTTTAATCAGCGGGGCATGATTGGAAACCACACTAATACTAATTTTTGCCGAATCAACACCGCCATTCGTATCTGAGACTTTGCAGTAAATAGCCCATTGTCCTGCTTCCTCCGGAGCCTTCCAGCTGACAGCCGCTCCCTGACCATGAAAACTTCCGCCAGTAGCTGACCAGACATAAGAGAGGAAATCACCATCCGGGTCCTGAGCTGTACAATAAATGATAGTTGAATCACCTTTAAAAACCGTTTGATTTTTGGCAGCCAAAGCCTTGATTCTCGGCGGCAAATTACCCGGCGCCTGGCCCGAATGGAAATCAATAATTTCATCCCCAACCAACATTCTGCCCAGGTCAAACGTAATTGATTCATCGTTTTTTAGAAAAGTGATTAAAATCGACTTATCAGCCGGTAGCGGAAGCGACACATTGCCCTGCACCTGACTTAACAAAATTTGATTGCTAATCAAATCGTAAATATTTACCGCTGAATCGCCCACATTAAGCGCAACCATGGTGTCTGCAGGAAACGGATTGTAAAGCAGCAGGTAAGGTCGTTTCTGTTCAGGCAAAAGGCCGGCTGTGTAATCCAGACTGTGTAAATTTAATTTCAAAATACCGCTTACATTGGTTGTATCGATCAGCGCGCCCAAAATCCCCACATGCGATGCGCCGTAAAGCGCAAGATTTGTAGGCGCCCAGCCGTTGCGTTTAGCATCGCCGGTGGCAAACGGACTTTTGTTGGAATTGAGGTCTTTTTCGCGCAGGGCTTCGTAGGCAATGACGCCATCCTTGTCATAGGTTGCAGCCCATTCTTTGCTGTCCTGATTTTCTGCCGGCAGGTAGGGATGGTAAAACAAACGGCTGGCATTGGCGGCATTCAGCGTCCATTTGCCGATGGCCCGGGCAAAGCGCTCGTCGTAACGAACCAGGGGCGCCAGCGCACCGATCATTTCAAAAGTATTCATGGCAAAGGCATAATCATCACCAATGACCTCACCAACCAGGCCGGCGCAATCGTAGCCATTCCAATTGCCAAGAGTTACGCCCCAACCTCGCACATTGTCCTGTGGATCGAAGCACCAGTTGAGCATTTTTTGAATATTGTAACTGGTGTGTAACTCGGCGTTCATGCGGGCGGCTGTGTACACGCCATAGGGCAACTGCAATTCGTAAGAAGGATTCTTTGTCCATTGATCCAAAAACTCCATGCACCATTCAGCGCCCATCAAATACTCTTTGTTTTCGGAATAAATATATGCCTGATAAAGCAACCAGCCAATGGCACCGGCTGCTTCCGGCTCTTTTACGCCCTGATCATTGGCTTGCATAGTGGAAAGCCGCCAGGCACGATGATTGAGATTGGGCACCTGCCAGGGCGTAGCGCTGCCCCCCATTTGTTTTAAAGCCTGCAGCCAGCGCTGGGCAATGGTCTCGAATTGTTGATCAAAATATTGAAAATTGGAAGTCGGATACAAACAGGTTAACTGGTAAAAAAAGACATTGGGCATGGTGTCGTACCACCAGTCGTTGCCGCTTTGCCCATTGAAATTATTCAGGTACACATTTTCCTCAGGCCTGTTGTTAAAAAAATCCTGACACAAAGCCACCCAGTTCTGACCAAACTGGTTTGTCTTGTCAATCCCAACCAACGTTCCGCTGATGACAGCCGGTAGCTGGTTAATGGCTTCGCCAGTCCAGGGTTCTGATGCACCCACGTAAGAAGGCATTACAAAACGGCCCAGATGCGGGTAATTAATTCCGCCAGACATGACCTTAACCAGAGGCAAATAGGTACCGCTCAAAGTCGCATCAAAGATCAGGGAATCGTATTTTTGGGCTACTTGTTTCCAGTTTCGCATCTGGTAGGGTTGGGGGAAGCCGGGCATCAATTCAATGCGTTCAATGGCCAGCTGATTAGATTGCGCCCGGCCAAAAAAAACAAAACAAAAAATGATAGAAATACCGATTAATATTTTTCTTAGCATTAAAGTCCACACTAACCATCAGTTTAAATTCAACTTTCCCCTTGGCCAATCCTTATTCCTGAAACCTTTGAAAAAATCATTAAGAATGTCATTGCCGCGCAGGCGTGTCATTCCCGCGAAAGCGGGAATCCCTAAATTATTGTAAGCATTAGATTCCGCATCAAGTGCGGAATGACGACATGTTTGGAAAATCCACGATTTTTTCAAAGGTTTTCCTAAATGTCTTCTGTTTTAGCGCCCCGTTATTGCATCACAAGAGGCCGCAGTAAATCACAACTTCCGGAATTCAAATATTTAAAAGAACTTAAAAACTCAACAAGATAGTAAAGCGATGCGTGTTTTGCAACCGGCCAAAATCGGCAAAGGCGTAATCAAAACCGCCTTTAATATTCCCCATCAATGGCAAATGGATGCCGCCGCCAAGAGTAAAGCCTTCTTCAGAGTCTTTCAGGAACAAATTACGATACCCGGCCCGGATAAAGAATTTTTTCTGCAACTCATATTCCAGACCTAAATTCATGCTTTCAGTATTATCAATAGGATGCAGGGCGTCAACTTCAAACGTCAATCGCTGCAAATCTGATTGCCAGGCATCATAAGCCACGCCTAATTGAAAGTTTAAAGGCAGAGGCCAGGCGTCTGTTTCCAGCCCGGCAAAGATGCGGTCGTTGTTACCTAATTGATAAGGATCTACATCGTAATAGACCAGTAAATCATTTCCATCCATTTTCATGTCCGCGCCAAAGTTGGAGAGCGCCGCTCCGATGCGCAGGCCTTTCCACGGGGTTTCGTAAAGGGTGCCAATATCCAGCGCAAAACCGCTGGCATGTTCTTTCCAGATGGTTTGTGAAATGTATTTTACGTTAAATCCCAGGGCAAAGCGGTTGGTTAATTTGATTCCATAAGCCAGGCCCAGCGCCATATCGCGTGCGTCAAAATATTCTCCGGTGCCTTCCGGGTGATCAATAGTACGCACTTTCATTTCCCCCATATTCAAAGCTGTTAAATTAAGCCCAAGCGTGCCAAATCGGGCCAGAGGAAAGACCATACCGGCATAATCAAAGGTAATATCAACCAGCCAGTCGGTGTGTACAAAAATAGCCTGCACGGTTTTTAAATCAGCCAGCCCGGCAGGATTCCAGTACATGGCGCTGACATCGTTGGCGGTAGCCACAAAAGCGCCGCCCATACCAATGGCCCGGGCGCCAACGCCAATTTCCAAAAACGGAGCGGCTGTGGTACCTACGTTACTCACATCTTTGGAATATTGCCCAAAAACCAGTTGCGTTATGAATAAAAGAGTCAGCACAATCTTGATTTGTTTCATGGCGCTTACCCTGTCTGTTTCATTTTTAGTTTATGGTTGAATAGTTGAATGATTGAATCGGCAATGCTTTGCAAATTTTTCTAAAATAACGATTAAGCCTAACCAACCACTCAACTTTTATCTACTTAATTACAGCGAATTTGCCGACTTTTTCGCCAATACCCGGCGCTTCTACATGAAAGATGTACACACCGTAGGCGATTTCCTGCCCGTCTTTGGACAATAAGTTCCAGGCTTCCTGACCCGTTACTGATGTGCCATGGTGTTCAATGGTATCGACCAGATAGCCTCGGATGGTGTAAATGCGTATGGTACATTCAGCTGGCAGATTAATAAAATAGATTCTGCGTTCACCGCGGCCGGTGCGGAAAGGCGATTTTGGTTCCCAGGCTGCGGCCGCTACGTACGGGTTAGGCACAACGGCGATTTTGTCCAGATCCGATTTAGCCTTTTCAGGATCATATTTCTTACCATTAACTTTAAAGGTAATACGATCGCCACTGCGGAAGGGCTTTTTTGTTGCCAGCAAAAAACGATCGCCGGGTTGAGGCGGCACATTGTCCTCCTTTGTACCATCCGCTTCAAAATAGAAACGCCAGGTGGTGCGCATTTTGTACGGATTTTTCGGGCTGGGATCATCCACCCAAATCATGGCGCTCTCAATGGAATCTGCATTCTGCCAATCGTAATAGGGACTTAAGGTCGAATCTTTTTCGTAATATTCCAGAAATTGGAAATGGGCGTTAATGTTTTCGGTCAGATTTGTAATACGAAATTTACAGGGCAAATAAGGCGGATAGCCCAATCTGTTTTCGGCGGTGTCAATGATGGTGTTGGAAAATAGAATTTCGTAATCTGCCGGGTAGTTCATATTTAAATTACTTCCGGAAAAGCGCTTATCCAGGTTAACGCGCCAACGGTAAGTGGTGTGCCCCTCAATCCAACCGGTTCGCTCCTGGTCAATTTCGACCTGGTCATTGGCAATGTTAAGCACCATGCCATCGATTAAAGGCGACCGCGAAGTTTCATCAATCCAGATCGTGTCAGTCAATTTAATGCGTTGCCCACCGGTGATATCATACACCACGTAAAACGGGCTACCGTGATCATGAAGAATGGTCGTATCGCCGAACTCCACAGCGTACTCATGGCCGTCTTTAACCGAATCAGGAATAACAAATTCAATTTCAAAAGGCCCGGTGCCAATGGTTTCACGATGAATGTCACCATCAACCGAAGCTTCAATGGTTCCGGCAGGCGGCACACCAGGCGTAACCACTGCAGTATTGATGTCCAGCGTTACATTACCAGCCACATCCACATCGATCTTGCTGGTGCATTCCGATGGCGGAATACCGGCCAGTTCGCCCGTTGCGCTGGTATCGACCAGGCCCTGATCATAACTCACAATGGCGTAATAGTATGTCTGGCCGTTTTTCACATCGGTGTCAATAAAATAATGGCGCAATCCGCTGTCTGTTCCCAGATCAAAGTGTGCGCCCTGCACATCGATGGGGTGCAATCCCTGAATGCCGTCCTTTAAATCAAACTGAGCAATAGGTTTACCAAAGGTCGGACGGCCATAGGCATCCGTAATAATGCGTGACTCCAGAAATTGGGGTTCCGTACTACGGTAAATCCGATAGCCTTCAAAATCGTACTTTTGCAGAAAGGGGTCCCAAGATTGTTCGGCTCTTGAATCCCAGATCAGCGTTACCTTGTGATCGCCCGGTACAGCAGCTAATAGTTTTGGTTTTTCAGGCGGTTTGGCAAAGCGATAATCAGCATTGTAAATTTGCTGGATGGTATTTTTGGTTAACACCAGGTCCTGAGCATTTTCGCCAAATAACAGGGCCATCGAATAATTTTGCGTGTCACCGGCTTTTAGGGGGAAAGGCCCGGAAGAAAAGAACATGCCCAAATTAGCGGTCACCTGTTGACTATGGGGCGGAGGGGCGGATTTAAAAACCTGCCAGTTCTGTTTCTCATTCCACAATTCGTAGGTATGAACCGGGAAGATGCGGAAACCGGTTAAACCAATCTGATCGGCTTCGTCCTTGTCCAGATAATCAAAATCGGGTTCGCCGGGATCCGGCATGCCGTTACCTTCGCCTTCATCCGGGCCAGGATAGCCAAAATTGTAAGGTCCAAGCCCGTCTTTACCCACATCATCATTTAAAGGTTCTTTGGGATCCCAAACCCCGTTGCCATTCACATCTGTAAAACCATCCCAATCAGCATCTTCATCATTTGACCAGTGTGGCCGTGGCGCGCGTTTAAAGTATTTCTCAAACTGAACCGGATCGTCGATGCCATAGGGATAGGTTGTCAGCCAGTCGCCCGGCCCTTTACTTAAGCGATCTTCATCTATTAAACCGTCTTCATCATTATCTTTACCATCATCGTAAATTCCCGGACTTTCCAGAAAGGCAAAACCTGCTACGCCCACCGGGTACCAGTTATTCGGCGTGCCAAAGCCATCACCGTCCCAGGCCCAGGCAATATCCAACAGGGTGTTGTAATCGCCGGTGTCATCTGACGAATCATCGGTGCCGCCCACGCCCCAGTCAATGTAAAAACAGTAGTAAGTACTGTCATAAGTCACCTTGCCTTCATTGGTAATAAAGTAGACAGCAAAAATGACATCTTCAGCCAATACCTGCGACCATTGAAAATAACGGGCAGCTACTTCCAGTCCCAAACCACGGCGCGATTTGTCTGCCGGATCAGGGTAGAAATTCCATTCTTCATCAGGATCATCGTCAAAGACGAAGTACGTTTCCAGATCAGCATTGAACACCCCTTTGCCAAAAAAACCGTTCCAGTACACCACATCGTCCACCAGACCATTGCCGTCATCGTCAAAATCGTTGGGAATTTCATTAGGATTAACCCATCCGCCTTCATCGGCTTTGTCCGGCCAAAAGTTTGGCCAGGAAAGCGGGTTATTACTGATAGCCGGCGAAGTACTTTTAGGATTAAAATAGCCTGGCAGCGGCCCCCAGCCCCAGAGCTGATTTTCCGGCCCACGATCGACAAATTCGCGATATTGGGTTTCCATGGGATAAATCACCTTACCGTCTTCATCAATGGTTCTGGCCTGTACCACCAGGGCCACTCCATCCACATATTGATGCCCCGTTCCCTTGGGCCATTCACCGGATGGCGAATCGGGCCAGTGGGCAATTTCGCCCCAGTTAATAAAAATAGTGCGCACCAGATTACCATCCATCAGCCCCTGACGACGCAACCTGGTATCGCCCACGTTAGGATCGGGCTTGCGTTGCGCAAAAACGACACCGCTGAGGAACAAAATAACCAATAGTACTAAAATTTTCTTTAACATAGCGGCCTTTGCCTCTTATTTGTTCGTTTTTTTAAACCTTAATAATTCGTCTATTCCACTATTTTGCCATTCGTCAGTTATTAACTAAAAACCTACCTGTACGCCTAATTGTACACGCCTCGGCGCGGAATAATATTCTGGATGAATGTAATAATCTTCCAGAGTGTTCAGACCTCGTGGCCGACCTGCGCCAAAATAGAGCGGTTCGGTAGAATAGGTCGCTCGCCCGGTGTCCTGGAAAACCTGTAATTCATTTAACCGATCTAGCAAATTGTAAACTTTTAAGAAAACACCATATTTAAATTTGCCGATTTGAAATTGCTTGTTTAAGTAAAGGTCCATATTAAAGACGTCCGGCTTGCGTCCACCGTTCTCTACCAATGGCTGCACTACACGCGATGCCTGTGTGTATGGCATGCCGCTGCCGTAACGTGCAATAACGCTGGCCATGACCAGTGAAGGCGTGCCCACCTGTAAGGAAACATTTAACTGATGTTTCCTATCCCAATCAAGAGGAACCAGTTGCTTAACGGTTTCCTTATTGGCCTGAGCATCCAGAAAGGCATTGTTGGGATCTGAAGCATTGCCTTTGGCTACTTGGTAGGTGTAATCAAGATTCAAGGCAAAATAGGAAGCGTAACGCTTTTCCAGTTCCAGGGTAAATCCGCGTACAAAACCATAATCTCGATTAATGTACCGACCGTAACGAATGCCTTCCAGAGTCTGGAAAACCTGAGTGCCCAACAGGTTACGAATATCTTTAAAATAGACGGTCATCGACAAACCATACAATTCACCGACTTGCTGTTGAAAACCTATTTCGTAAATGGTAGTTTTCTGCGGTTTAAGATTGGCATTCCCCACTGTGTTTTTCAGGGATTGGGGTGGCGGGGCTACCGAACTCTGCAAAGGATCAATGTCAAATTCCGGATTGGTGTAAAGGTAAAAGTAATTCGGCGTCTGGAAAAAATGACCGTACGAGACATGAATGGCTCCTTTTTCAGAAATCGGATAGGCCAATCCTAACCTGGGGCTGAATTGCATGCTACTGTTAGCTTTCTTTTTAGGCGATCTGGCTGGCTCCTGGAAATTGGTTGGCACCTCGCCATCCGGATTAAAATAATCAAAACGGATTCCCGCATTAATGATTAAATCTTCGTATTCCATTTTATCCTGCACATAGGCCGAAAATTCAATAGGATAGTGTAAATATTTGTTGTTTTGGAAGCTGGTTAACGGAGCAATACGAACGGCCTGATCTGGTAAAATTTCAAACTCATGAAGCCACAGGCGATGTCGTTTGGCTTCAATGCCTGTTTTGATTTGGTTATGAAAATTCACCTGGCTGGTTAAATCAGCTTTGAAGAGATGGGTTAAGGTAGAACGGTCAAAATGCCACATCTGCTGTCCGCCGCTAACAAAGGCGTTGGCACCAGTGTCTTGCAAACGCTCTTTTACCACATAGCGCGGATTGTACGGGTCTTCGTAGACATGTTGTTTAAATGTGGTGTAAAAATAGGCCAGGTACACATCCATAAAGGTACGAGCGCTAAACACGTGCTTCCAGGTTAATGAAGTACTTAATGCCCATTGCTTGTAACGGTAATCGCCATCAGGATTTAAGCGGAAACGATGGTCGTACTGACGCCAGTTGCGTCGTTGGTACATGGTTTCCAGATTCAATTTATCAACGTTTGTTAATTGGTACGTTAATTTCATGTTTCCACTGTAGCGTTCAGAGCCATTCATGGAAACTGCTTCCGCCTCATCAATCATTTTTTTAGCTAACTCTTCAGAAAAAGGGTACATTTTACCATGGCTCATGAATTGTCGTTCTTCAGGATCGTCTTTAAGTAAAAAATCTGTCGTGTGATCAGTGGGTAAAAACACCTTGCGCCCATAAATATAGCCTGGATTTTTATTCCAGCGTCCGCTCATAAAATAGCGAAACTTCTCTTTAGCAAAAGGGAAAGGCCCGCCAGCCGTAAACTGGAAATCGTAAAGTGGTTCAATGTTTTTGTTCCAGAAAATGTTATCATGATTGGTTAAATAGGCTCCACTATATAGAGAAACATTCATTTCTGGTTTGCTTCCGCCCTCTTTGGTTACCACATTAACCACACCAGACATGGCCTGGCCATATTCAGCGTTAAAAGTACCGCTGATTACATTTAATTCCTGAATGGAGTTATTCTCCACTTCCATGACCGAAGTACCGGAATACACGTCATTCATTGGAATTCCGTTGATCATGTACATTACCTCGCCAACGCGTCCACCGCGAAAATGTCCATCAACTACGCCAGCCTGCAAATTGACCACTTCATTTAAATCTTCTACAGGCAAGGCTTCGATGGTTTCCCGGCCAATGGAAGATTCGGTTGAGGTCAGGTCTTTTCTGAATAACGGACGTTCTGCTTCAACCACAATCGCTTCTTCTAATTCCAGAGTGGTCGGTTCCATGCGAATGTCCACCCGTCTGGTTTTGTCAATATTTACCTGAACCTCGGTTACGCGCACTTCGCGATAGCTGATATACGAGGACACAAGTGTGTATTTGCCCGGCGGAATGCCAATAATCACGAAATTGCCGTCCATATCAGTGGCCGCCCCAAACGAAGTATTTTCCAGATAAACATTAACCCCGGGCAACCCCTGTCCTGTGCTGGCATCCGTTACGTGACCGACAATTTTACCGGTGGTTCCCGCTAGCAAATTTTGCATCATGAACAACGAAACCATTAAGATCAAAATATATTTCAGGAGGGAGCGCATTTAAAACCTCCGTGAAATGGATTTAATTTTCTTATCTTTTGTTGGATTTTTACTGATTCTACTTTTTTCAAAGCATTCTTTCCATTTGATGCCCGAGAACCTAATTCAATAGTACAACATTACTATTTAATCTATTTTCTCGGGAACGAATAAAAAACAAAAAAGCCGGTGTAAGAGCGAAAGCCGCCCTAACCGGCTTTTAAGTAATCTTTATTTCATAAAAGTCATCTTTTTGGTAATTACAGCATTCTCAGCATTTAACTGGTAAAAATAAACGCCTGAGGTCACTCTTTCTCCGGCATCATTGGTGCCATCCCACATAGCTGAATATTTACCTGGCGTTAAGTTTTGTTCAACCAGTGTTCGCACTTTCCGTCCTAACACATCGTAAATGGCAATGGTAACTTTACCCGCTTTAGGTACGGTGTATTCGATGACCGTTGTCGGGTTAAACGGGTTTGGATAGTTGTTAGACAGATTATAGTCTGTTGCAATAACCGGTAAAGTGTGAGAAGGATCTTCAATATCTACGGTTAAAGGAATCACTTCCTGAATGGAAAAGTCGTCCCAATAGGTAACACCGGTAGCAAAAGGATTGTAACGAGCGCGCATGCTAACGCCAGCTGCTTCCTCGGGAGCCTGACTCAACACAGAATACAGCGTCCAGTCAAGGTCTTCTTTACCGCGTCGTTGATCTACATAAAAGAACTGATCGCCGCCTACCAGGTTCCAATCGGTTTCAATCGGGGTTTTGTGATAGAAAAAGTTAATGGCAATGCGATTGACATCGCGCTCGGGCACCACATTACTTGGATACCACATAGTGTCGGTGTTAATGCCTTCGTTTTTCACCCAGACGCTAATCATGTACCATTTACCTTCTTCGGCCGGTTGCGGGATAGAATAGAAGACCATTTCGTCGTCTTCATTGTCGTTTTCTTCCAACTTCACTGAATAATTTCCGCTGTGAGCCACACCTTCCACTACATTGGCGTAACCAATTTTATCAGTACTGGTCCAGTTCATCCAGCCAACGGGCGTTTCACAAGATCCATTGAAAATACCCATAGCCCAGCCTTCGGCCACGTTGCAATAAATGTTATCAAACCATACGGTTCCGGTGGCGTCTTTACCCATCAGCAATTCAACGTAAACTTCTTCCGGAGCGCCACCGACAAAAATAGCGTCTTCCACTTTGTGCCAGGGTTTACTGGCAACACTTTGATCGACCTCAATCACCTTTGCGGCAATCAGATTGCCACCAGCCAGGAAAGAATAACGCACATAAATTTTTTCATCCATGGAAGCCGGATTAGTGTTAACGCCTTCTGTTTTTACGTAAAAGCTAACATTGTAAAGTTTATTGGCGCCATCAGTAGCTGCGCGATTCCAATAAAGATCGGCATTGTTCACGCTCTTCCAGCCAATCACATTACTGGTGGCCGCATCCTTGGTAATTTTAAAAGAATACTCACTGGGCAGGTCAGGATTCCATTGATTGTAAGCCGCGGTGTCCGTAGCCCAAATGGCATGGCTTCCTTCATCATTCACTCTGTTCCAGAAGGCCGGTTCGCGAGTTTCTACATCAGAATTGGCAATAATATTGGGTTTTACATCTAATTCTTCAATAGAAAAATCATCCCAATAAACCGTACCGGTAGCAAAAGGATTGTAACGGGCGCGCATGCTAACACCGGCTGCTTCCTCAGGAGCCTTGGCAACGGCTACGTAATGCACCCACTCACTGTTTTCATGTCCACGACGTTGGTCAATGTAAAAGAATTGATCGCCGCCCACTAAATTCCAGTCCGTTTCAATAGGCGCTTTGTGGAAAAAGAAATTGATGGCAATGCGATTCACATCGCGATCAGGAACCACATTGGAAGGATACCACATCGTATCGGTATTTACGCCTTCTGTTTTTACCCAAACACCGATTTTGTACCATTTGCCAGCCTGCGCCGGAACCGGTTGGCTGTAGAAGACCATCTCATCGTCTTCATTGTCGTTCTCTTCAAACTTGACCGCGTAATTACCGCTGTGAGCCGTATCTTCCACTACATTAGCATAACCAATTTTATCACTGCTCGTCCAGTTCAACCAGCCATCCGGCGTTTCGGCACTACCGTTAAAAATGCCCATTGCCCAGCCTTCGGCTACGTTGCAATAAATGTTGTCAAACCAGACAGTCCCGGTGGCATCCTTGCCCATTAATAACTCAACGTAAACTTCTTCCGGCGCGCCGCCGACAAAAATAGCGTCTTCCACTTTGTGCCAGGGTTTACTGGCAACACTTTGATCGACCTCAATCACCTTTTCGGCAATCAGATTGCCACCAGCCAGGAAAGAATAACGCACATAAATTTTTTCATCCATGGAAGCCGGATTAGTGTTAACGCCTTCTGTTTTAACAAAGAAACTCACATTGTAAAGCTTGTTGGCTCCATCCGTGGCGGCCCTGTTCCAGTAAATATCCGCGTTATTGACACTCTTCCAGCCAATCACATCACTGGTGGCCGCATCCTTGGTAATCTTAAAAGAATACTCACTGGGCAGGTCAGGATTCGATGGATTGTAAGCCGCAGTGTCAGTAGCCCAGATTGCATGGGTTCCATCATCATTCACACGCATCCAGAAGCCAGGTTCCCGCGTTTCAAGATCTGCATTCTTTAGCAGATTGGTACCTGCAAATAATAATGCAGGAAACATTAATAACAATAAAACAAGGTACTTGTAGCGCTTCATACGCCCTCCTCAATTGGTTGGTTTAAGTTTTATTTAAAATGGACTTTCTTTTGAAAGACCAATCAAACAACCAAATTATGCTTGCAATCTGGCAGTCGACTGCCGAACGACCAATTCCACAGGTACCAGAATCTTTTTATTTTTGCGAATATTTTTATTAAGCAGATCACGCATCAATTTCATGGCTTCGATGCCTAAATCAAACTTGGGAACCGCAACAGTTGTAAGAGGAGGATCATGGAATATGTCACTTTCTATATCATCAAAACCGACTACACTGACTTGCTTAGGAATTTTTATGTCGCGTTTTTTCAGACACTCCATGGCACCAATCGCCATGGCATCGTTACAGGCAAAAATCGCTGTAAACTCCACGCCTCTTTCCATAAGCACACAAATGGCATTGAACCCATTTTCTTTACTGGTGGATTTTTCTCCAGTGACAACCAAATCCGCATTAAATTGAATGCCATATTTCTCCAGAGCCATTTTGTAGCCAATTAATCTTTCATTAATACTGGGATGCTCAATATCTCCACCAATGAAAGCAATTTTCTCATGTCCCAGATCTATTAAATGCTGAGTAGCCAATAGACCACCGTGAATATTGTCAATCAAAACCGCGCTGTAATCACCTTTTGGCGGATAATAATCAATAAAAATGATGGGCAAATTCAGGCTACTAATTTTTTCAACAAATTTGAGCGGAACTTTTCCGGCAACAATAAGCCCATCAATATTTTGCTGAACAATATACCTGGGCAGTGGTTCTTCATCTGAAAATTCTGTAGGGATGGTGGAAAGTAAAACAAAATAGTTGGAATTGCGGGTTTCAAATTCTGTACCTAAAAATATCTTGGTGTAAAAAGGTTCGCTTCTCAAAAAATGATCCTCAGTCAACACAAAACCTATGTTGCCGGTTTGTTTAAGCACTAAGCCGCGGGCTACCCGAGAAGGATGATAGTTTAATTCCCGAACAGCCTTAAGCACTTTTTTACGGGTTTCTTCAGAAATCCGCCGTTTATTATGCAGCACCAAAGAAACGGTTGCGGTGGAAACACCAGCCTTTTCTGCTACTTCTTTTATGGTAATTTTCATGTTTTTTATTTAAACGTTTAACCTGTTTTTAAATATATGTAACCATTTTTTAATTGTCAAATTTTTTTTAATTAACAGGATTCTTACCTGTTTTTCATCGTACATGGTTTAAAATTGACATAATTTTTAGTTAAACGTTTTAATTCAAAGTGGGCTTCAAAAACATTCAGATGTTTCTTTTTAGGTAGAATTTAAAGGGCCCAGAAATTTTCAAAAAAACTAAAAAAAGACTTCCCCTCTTAAAAAATAAGAAAAGGCCGCCTAACGTTTAGTTAAGCGACCTTTTCTTCAGGGGGCTGAGATAGCCTGTTTATTGCGCAGGTTGGAGCGTAAAATTCTGATTCACTACCTGTCCCTTTGTCACTTCAAGGCCGGAAACTTCCTGAAGGAGATAGCCTTCTTTTTCAGCTTTTACTGTGTAAGTGCCTTCGGGCAGGCCTAAAATCCGGTAAAATCCCAGGCGATTGGTAAACGTGTGGGTAACCACCGAGTCACGGCTTACTTCAATTTCTACACCCGGCAAAGCTGTACCACTGGTATCGCTAACGGCGCCGGCAATTGTCCCTGCCTTGTTCAAAACCACGGCCCGAATGACCGGACGGAAGATAAATCCAGGAAAGTTATGGCGCCATTTTCCACGCATGATAAAAGATTTACTGACATCAAAATCAAGCAGGACTTCCGCAAGGTCTCCGCCGCTGACTTCCAGAGGAGGACGTAGAATAATTTTGATACCTGTGCGCGCACCGCTGGGAACGGTTAAAGTAACTTCGACGCCGTTGGTGTATTTTACACTGGCCGAATCAATTTTCATACGTATCATATTGTAAGTGCCCGCCGGCACTTCGGCTTCCGGTAAATCTTCAGTTTTACCGTCACGCAATTCCAGCAGATTAATGGTCTGACGCCCTTCCCAGACAGTAATCCAACTCCGACCATTTACACTATCGATAGCATGCATCTGAATATTGGTAATGGTAACATTAGCTTCTTCGATGAACTTAAGCGGGAATGGTGAATCGGTTATTTTTAAGGTGACTTTACCGACATCATTGGTGGTTAAACCATTATCCGCCTTTTCGCAGCCATTAAACATGAGTCCAAATGACAACAGCACGATGCTGACGATCATCCATGTGATTTTCTTACTGCCTAACATATTTACCTCCTTAAGATTGGTTGTACCTATTTTTTCTCTCTTTCTTCAAATACAAGTATCGTGCCACAAAACTGTCGATTTTACAAAACGCCACCAATTCGGTTATTTTCTTTACAATCCAATTAATTTGCGGCCGACTACGGCATGCAATTTTTTCACACCGCTTATTTTTTTCATAGTTTTGAAATTTCAATTCGACAATTTCTGTAGAGCTAAACGCCCGAATGGTCGAACATTGAAATGAGAAACTTTT
>JAGHBR010000229.1 GCA_021160885.1 Caldisericaceae bacterium | reverse complement strand
TACTAAAATGAATTAGGAGATAGAGATGCAAGAGAACAAACATTATCCGGTAATTGTTATTGGTTCGGGGCCTGCAGGTTTGACGGCCGCTATTTACACATCGCGTGCCGAATTGAAAACATTGGTGTTAGAAGGCAATCAGCCAGGTGGACAGTTAACCATTACCACCGAGGTTGAAAACTTCCCTGGTTTTCCACAGGGCATTCAGGGCCCGCAATTGATGCAGGATATGCGTGAGCAAGCCAATCGTTTCGGCGCAGAAACGGTTTTTGAAATGGCTACCGAAGTGAATTTTTCCAAACGTCCTTTTACCGTTAAGTCCGATAGTGGCACCTACACCGCAGATGCTGTAATCATTGCCACCGGCGCTTCGGCTCGCTGGTTGGGTTTGGAATCCGAACAACGCCTGATGGGCAAAGGTGTTTCTGCCTGCGCCACCTGTGATGGCTTTTTCTACAAAGATAAAGAAGTCATTGTGGTTGGTGGTGGTGACTCGGCCATGGAAGAAGGTACTTTTTTAACCAAATTCGCCAAAAAGGTTTACATTGTGCATCGTCGTGATCAGTTCCGTGCTTCCAAAATCATGGTTAAACGCGCCGAAGAAAATCCCAAAGTCGAATTCATCATGAATCATGTGATTACTGAAATTTTGGGCGATGAGTTTGTAACTGGTGTACGTCTGAAAAACACCAAGACCGGCGAAGAACACGAAATGCCTATTGATGGTGTGTTCATGGCCATTGGACACATTCCCAATACTTCGATTTTTAAAGATCAAATCGAAATGGACGAACAGGGCTACATTATCACACAGACAGGCACCACCAAAACCAACATTCCAGGCGTGTTTGCCTGTGGCGATGTACGGGACAAAGTTTACCGTCAGGCTATCACGGCGGCCGGAACGGGTTGTATGGCCGCTTTAGAAGCAGAAAGATTTATTGCCGAACAGGAATAAAAAGACCATCTTAATTAGTGTAAAGCGTCGGCGCTGACATTTGCAGTTCCGGCGCTTTTTGTTTTTAGAGTACTCTCTTTGAACTAAACAGTCGTCTTAAGGCAACAGCAATGGCCTTGCCATTGAATATTAAAATAATGACATTCTGGATGTCAATAGTAGTCGGCATTAATCCTAACGGAAAAATTTTGTAAGCTCATATTAAAAAAATTAATAGGAAGTAAGGGATGAAAAGAGCCCTGCAAAATTTAAAATTATTTCAATA
Source organism: Caldisericaceae bacterium (assembly GCA_021160885.1). GTDB lineage: Bacteria > Calditrichota > Calditrichia > Calditrichales > Calditrichaceae > Caldithrix. Next base: position 2,558 of record JAGHBR010000229.1, on the reverse strand, counting down.
TTCGGTGAACTTCGGTGGCTTTTATTCGGTGGCTTTTAATTGGGTTGAAGCCCTGCTACTTTATGAAAAAGTATTTAAGTTAACTATTGACAAATTGCTTAAAAATTTCCAGATTTGCTAATCATCTTTTTAAACACCAAAACACAAAAGGATCCGATGTAAAATGGAAGAAAAACTGTTCAAGGAAGCTCAACAGCTATATTCAGGATTCTACATTCGGAGACCTCTTGGCAACAATCTCTTTTCCTACTATCGCCGTAAACATCGGGAAATTTACGTTCCACCGCTAATTAAAGGAAGTCTTGAAGACGTTAAGCTTGGTTCTCAAATCGCATTTGCAGAAGTTGAAGACGACCAGGAAATCATTCAGTACGGCTTGCAATACTTTGTTTATTTTACCCATCGGCAGAAACCCGTGTTCATTTTTGACAACCATAACCATGCCTTCTTTTTCTGGATGATGTGCTACAAAAGCGGCATCATTCCATCCGGCAGCATGCTGCTCCACCTGGATCAACACACCGACATGTGGGAACCGGCTGGTGAACCGCCCTTTGTCCTAAACGAAAAGCTTACATTAAGAGAAGTTTTTGATTATACAAACTTTGTCCTTAATGTAGGAACCTTTATTAAACCGGCCCTTAAACTGGGCCTTTTTAAAGAGGTGAACATCATCAACACTGCGCTGGATTACGAATTATTCTTCAATGAACCACTCGTTTTGGATATCGATCTCGACATTTTTGCTCCGGACTCCATGGTTGCCAGGGCAAAAACCATTCTTGATAAAATACAGGAATGGATGGAACATGCCCAGATGATAACCATTGCCACCAGTCCGTTTTTTGTGAATCAAGATATTGCCTTGAAATTACTTAAAGAAATTTTCATTATGTGAAAATAAATACTTGCATTTTTGCCAAACAATTTATTGATTAATAAAGAACTTAACAAACTTCGGAGGAGTTATGAAGTATTTCAATTTAATGTTACTATTGGCTATGGTACTTTTGCTTTCTTCTCAAACATTTGCTCAACAAGACCCGATTATCGGCAAATGGAAAACCATCGACGACGAAACCGGCAAGCCCAAATCTATTGTTGAAATTTACATGCTGGACGGAAAGTTCTATGGCCGGGTGGACTCCTTATTCCGTAAACCCGGGGAAGACCCTAATCCTGTCTGCGACAAATGTCCTGAAGATGATCCACGTTACAACAAACCGGTTTTAGGCATGGAAATCATTAAAGACATGAAAAAAGATGGGGATGAATACACAGGAGGTACAATTTTAGATCCCAAAAAAGGTAAAATTTACCGCTGCAAATTGTGGATCGAAGACGGCAAACTTAAAGTACGTGGTTACCTGGCCTTCTTCTATCGTACACAAACCTGGTACAGGGTTAAGTAAATTTTGAAAAAACACAATTAAATGAAAAGGGCTCTTAAAGAGCCCTTTTTTGTACCTGGTAATTCGATTTCATGGTCATAGTAAAAGCAGCGCCTGCCTTGTTCTTACTTACCCTGAACCTTTTGATGTCAGCATTGAGTGTACTTCGTTGAATTTAAACCTTGCCTACTGCAATACGCCCAGATTTTTTAATCTTCAGATTAATTTGATTTTAGACGATGCAAATCATAAGTTAGCTTTTTACAAAAACTAACCAAGGATTGTTGTTTAAATGGAATTAAACAAAAAACGAAAACGTCTACTTTTTGGCTTGCTCCTGGTGTTATTTTTTGTGATTTTATTTTTAAAAATTCCCTCTAAAATTCAAATTCCCGTTAAAACTTTGCCTGCCAGAGAATGGGTAGTTTGTAAATCAACCAGTGGTCGGCTATCTTCAGTAAAAACAAATTACCTGTCCGGGCAAACGATTCATTTATTCGATTTTATTGCGAACCGTGGCGAAAAGCTACAGCTTAAATTAGCAGATTCTCATATTTCAAAACAGTGGATTGATTCCAACCAGGTCATGGGCAAAGTTAATTCATCTTCTCTTGAGGAGAAAATTTTAGAAACCCGTCAGCAATTAAAGGTGAAACAGGCAGAATTAAAAATTTTTACCACTGGCGAAAAAATTGAGATCATCCGAATTTACGAAAATGAGTACCAGGGGCTTTTGGAACAACTTAAAATTGAACAGGCCATTCTGGCCAGAAAAGAAAAATTATTAAAGAAAAATTTAATCGCCCTAGAAGAATATCAAATTCAGCAGGCAAAGATTGTTCAACTTCAGGGCAATGCCAATGCACTCAAGGCCAGGATTGAAGGTTTGAAAGTCGGCGCCAAGCAGGAACAAATTGATTTCATCAAAGTCCAGATTGTGGCTCTGACTGAACAACTTAATTTTTTAAAAGAACAGGATTCATCCCTGATCTTAAAAGCGCCATTTGCCGGCTCGCTTGTTTTTCATTTTCAATCTGATACGCTGATTCATTTAACAAATCAAAGAGAATTGGTTGGGATTTTTTTAATGCCTTTACTTAAGAATTATTCTTCATTTCTTGGGAAAAAAGTTATTTTAAAAGAAAAGTCATTAAACCTTCCAATAAC
>JAGHBR010000396.1 GCA_021160885.1 Caldisericaceae bacterium | reverse complement strand
TTAATTAACAGAATTAATCAATCAGAGGAATGTAAATTCTGAGTTCCAAAATACTATTTTAAATCCTTGTTACAAAATAGGATTTAATTGTAAATTTAAATTTTTAGAAATGGAGAATATAAAATGGCTCAAAAAGATAAAGTTCATAAAATTACGCTTATCCCTGGTGATGGCATAGGCCCTGAAGTCACTTCGGCCGCCCGTAAGGTTTTAGCAGCCTCTGGCGTGATTATCGATTGGGAAATTGTGGATGCCGGAGCCGGAGCTTTGCAAAAATACGGCACTACTTTACCGGACGAAACCGTAGAATCGATTAAAAAAAATAAGGTTGCCTTAAAGGGACCTTTGACTACACCAATTGGAGAAGGATTTAAATCAGTTAATGTGCAACTGCGCAAAACACTTGATCTGTATGCTAATATCAGACCGGTACGTTCGGCATTAGGAATAACTTTTCAACACAAGCCAATTGATATGGTGATTTTCCGCGAAAATACCGAAGACCTTTATGCCGGTTTAGAATACGAAATTGCTCCTGGCGTGGCACAGAGTTTAAAAATCATTACCGAAAAGGCTTCAACTCGTATTGCGCGGGCCGCCTTTGAGTGGGCCACTCAAAACAAGCGCAAAATGGTCCACGCCGTTCACAAAGCCAACATCATGAAAAAAAGCGATGGCCTTTTCCTGGAAAGTGTGCGTAAAGTAGCTGCCGAGTATCCGCAAATTACCTACAAAGAGATTATCGTCGATAATTGCGCCATGCAAATGGTAATGCGTCCCGAACAATTTGATGTTGTCGTTTTAGGCAATCTGTACGGCGACATCATTTCCGATCTGGCTGCTGGTCTGGTTGGAGGTTTGGGCGTGGTGCCAGGAGCTAACATAGGTGATGAAATTGCTATTTTTGAATCCGTACATGGCAGCGCTCCGGATATTGCCGGTAAAGGTGTGGCCAATCCCATTGCTACGATTTTGTCGGCCAATATAATGTTACGCCATATTGGAGAAGGTAAGGCAGCTGATAAAATTCAAGCGGCTTTGGTGCTCTTTTTGGCCGAGAAAAAACATTTAACGCCTGATTTAGGTGGTCACAGTACAACCGATGAATTAGTTGATGGCCTGATTGAAAAAATTAAGATGTTACGTTAAAAACAGGAATTACTGGCATGGAAAAGCACTTTTCGGCTTTTCAACAATTGAAAAAAATACTGGATGAACATAATAATTTTGTGTTGATCAGCCATATTCATACGGATGGCGATGCGTTAGGTTCTGTGATGGCCTTTTATCATTTTTTAAAAAACCAGGGTAAAAATGTGCAGGCTATCATCCCTGGCGGCCTGCCCGAACGTTACAATTTTTTGCAGATTAAGCAGGCCATCAATCGCCAATCTAAAAAACAATTGCGCCAATCTATTGCACAAGCTGAAGTTATTCTGATTTTAGATATCAGCGCCCTGGAACGCATGGATGAATGGTATCAACCCGTATTGGACAGCAAAGCTAAAAAGATTTGCATTGATCATCACCCGGATATGTGTGAACAGGTGGATTTAAAAATTATTGATGTAGAACGCATTGCTACCTGTGAAATCATATACGATTTTTTTAGCAGTCAGCAAATTGAAATCACGCAAGAAATGGCCATGGCGCTTTACACCGGCATTTTAAGCGATTCCGGCGGTTTCAGATTTGAAGGCACCAGTGACCGAACCTTAAGAATAGCAGCCGAGCTGGCCCAAAAAAACATTGACCCGGCCTGGGTGTACCGTCAGGTTTATGAGTACAGCAATAAAAATCAATTGCGTTTCTGGGGGCATGTTTTGTCTGGCTTACAATCCGAGGGGATCATTGATTGGGCTGTAGTGCCAAAAGAGACTTTGCAACAGTTTAATGTGTCTCTGGAAGAGATGAATGGTTTAATCGACATCGTTCGGCGTGATGCTGCGGCACAGATTTTTGCCATGTTTGTTGAAAAGAAAGACGGCCAGGTGATGGTAGGTTTACGTTCTAAAAATGGTTTTGACGTGGGCAGCCTGGCGCGACAGTTTGGCGGCGGAGGGCACTTTCATGCAGCGGGTTTTTCCTCGCAATCTAATTTGCAGCAGGTGGTTTCGGTTACGCTGGACAAAATTAAAGCATTATTAAAGGAAAACGCCGGAGAAGAGTAATGAAAATTCGCTACCTGACGGCAGGAGAATCGCACGGGCCTGGTCTGGCAGGCATTGTGGAAGGATTGCCCGCCAATTTGCCGGTCGATTTACAGCGTATTAATCATGAGCTGTACCGTCGGCAGCAGGGCTACGGACGTGGCGGCCGCATGAAAATGGAAAAAGACAAAATTGAGGTTTTGTCCGGCGTTCGTTTTGGCAAAACTCTGGGCAGTCCCATTGCTTTTATGTTGCGCAATAAAGATTGGGAAAATTGGACGGAAATCATGGCGCAGCAGCAGGGTAAACAGGAACGGAGCATTACATGCCCCCGTCCGGGTCACGCCGATTTGCCTGGCGCTTTAAAATATGATTTTGAAGATATGCGCAATGTGCTGGAGCGCTCCAGCGCACGCGAAACCGCCATGCGCGTGGCGGCTGGGGCTTTTTGCAAGGAACTGCTTTACCATTTTAATATTCAGGTTTTTTCGCATGTCTTGCAAATCGGGCCGGTTAAAGCTGATCCGGAAAAAATTAAAGATAAATTGACATCCGATGAAATTAACGAATTGGCCGATGCTTCGCCGGTGCGCTGCCTGGATGAGGAGGCCAGTGCTGAAATGGTGGAATTTATTCGCCAGACCAAACTGCAGGGCGATACCGCCGGTGGCATTATTCAAATCATTGTAAGAAATGTGCCGCCGGGTCTGGGCAGCCATGTTCACTGGGACCGAAAATTAGATAGTCGTTTGGCTGGTGCATTGATGTCCATTCAGGCGGTAAAAGGTGTGGAAATCGGTTTGGGTTTTAGCGGAGCGGCGCTGCCCGGCTCTCAGTTTCATG
>JAGHBR010000418.1 GCA_021160885.1 Caldisericaceae bacterium | reverse complement strand
CGGTCAAACTTCAGCTTTTGAAAGCGGATGACCAGGTAGGTGTAAACAAAAGCGCTGCTGAAAATAATTAGCAAAAAGAAAGGCTCTTCGGCCTGCCCCCGCCAGTGTTGAAAAACCTTCATGCTAAAATCATTCAAGCCAATGCCCAGCCACAAAACAAAAAGGTAAAAGAAATCCAGCCAGTAAATTTTGTGCCTTTTTTTGTCCTGTAAAGAAAGGTAGAAAAACAGCAGCGTTAAACCCACAAAAACGAAACCTGCCACCTGTAAAGTGGTTGGGTGTTCACGAAACAACAACATGGAAAGCACGACCGGAATGGCTACTGAAAGACGCGCGCTAACCGTGGAAAGCGAAGCCCCGGCTGCGGCCACCGCTTTGGTGAAGGCGAAAAAGGAATAGAGAAAAAGCGCGCCTAAAACCAGTCCAAAAAAGAAAGCCGGCCAGCTAAGCCAACGCTCAGCTGTGGTAAACCACAGAAAAGCCGAAATGCCTGCCGCCACCAGATAATTGCCCAGCAACAGATGCAGGCCTGAGGCGCCGCTCTGATCGTTCCACTTCAGAATAAGCGCAATGCTGGTGGAACACAGCGCGGTAAGCAAAACGTAAAGCATAGCCTATTTTAAATTCCGCACATAAGCGTTAAACAGTTTTTCAGAGCCAATCGTTGGTACCGAAAGCCAGATCAGAGTGTTTTTGTGGACAAATACAAAGTGTGTTTGCCCCAGACCAAAGGTTCGGTACACCTGGTAACCATTCATTTCAAGAACCTGCCCCTGAACAAACACAGAATTCTGAGGCGAAATTTTGTTAACCATCTGTTGCCAGTCTTTTTGCGCGTTTTCAGGCTGCGTGTAATATGTCAGGTAAAGAGTGATTTCCCTATCGCCGTTACGGTAAAAGCCGATTTCGTTCTCTTGTTGCGCCACCTGTTTGCCGTGCAGCCGGTCAACAAATTGCCGTGCCTGTTGACCAATCAGTTTTTTGTTTAGCTGGTAGCCATCAATGGAAGATGGCAAATACTGGCTCATGTTTTGAGAACAGGCTAAAAGAAGAATTGCAAACCAGATGATTCGCCAGTTGTGTAAATGATACATTTTTTCTGCCTTAACGTTACTTCCACAAAAGCTCAATTCAAAATTTAACACTCAAAATTCAACATTTCTTAAGGATTCTCTGCGTAATTACTTCAGTTATCTTTATTCTGTCTTTCAGGGTAAAGCACAGCCTTCAAATAAGGCCGATTGTTAAACAGGTGTTTGGCCATTTGGCGCGCCTGCTGCAATGTTATGGAACGGTAAATGTCGTCCATCTGCAGCACATGGTTAAAAGGAATTTGATGGAACAACGAGTAATTCAAACGTGAACGCCAGAAGCCGTTTTGTTTCAAACCTTCTTCGTAATCTTTCAGATACTGTTCGCGTACTTTTTGCAGCTCTTTTTCCTGAGGGCCAAATTGCACCAGACTGTCGATCTGGCCAAAGACCTCTTTAGTTAATTCGTCTACTCGTTGTGGATCGCAGGTAAATTGGATTAATACCTCAAAGCGCGGACGCGGAATGTGATAAAAACGCCCGCTTACACCAATGCTGTAGGTACCGCTCTTGGCTTCGCGAATTTGTTCCCTCAGTTTAATTTCCAGAATGTCCGTTACAAACAAACCAGTCCGCACATTTTCAAACGACCAGTCAAACGGGCCATTAAAAACAATGGTGTTAATGCTTTTGGGGTCTTTTCCCATGTAAAGACTTTTTTCAAGCACCTGTTGCGGCGGCTGGTAATCCTGATTGCCCCATTTTTCGTGCTGCTCATGGCCCGGAATGCCACCAATGTATTTTTCAATCAATGGTTTAACTTTCTGCAGATCAAAATTACCGACTAAAATGAAGGTAAAATCACCAGGATTGGAAAAACGTTGTTTAAAAAAATGTTCGGCAGATTTTAATTTTATTCCGTACAGCATTTCTTCTGTAAGTGGTAAGTAGCGTGGATTGTGTTGCGTTAACCAGACGTTTAGTGAATCACTGTAAACTTTTTCCGGATTGAGCCGGGCGGTTTTTAGCCAGCTTTTTTGTCTGGTAAGAAAAGATTGATAGGCTGAGCTGTCAAAGCGCGGGGCTGTAAAGTTGAGGTAAACCAGTTGCAGCAGAGTTTCAAAATCCTTAACGGTAGATGAACCGCTGAAGCTCTCATTGTCTTTGGCAACGCTTGCACTTAAACGAACGACTTTGTCGGACAGAAATTTTTCCAGCTGGATTTGATCGAACTTACCAAGCCCGGATTGGCGGGCCAGGGCGGCGCTGAATTTAGCAGACAGGTAAATGCTGTCTGGCGCCAGAGAGTATCCACCAAAGCTAAAACCGCTCATTAAAATTTCATCGTTTTTAAATTTAGTAGGTTTGAGCAAAACGGTAGCCCCATTGCTTAAATGCCATTCGGTGAGACCAATTTTCGGATGTTCCACAGTTTTTACTATCCGGCCGCTGCTAACTGGATGGTCGATTAAAGGCTCCGTTACAGATTGATCAACGTAAGGTTCCACCTTCATGGTGTCCACGCGGGCCAGAATGGTTTGCAAGGTATCCCTGTCCGGAAAGTAAAGCCCTTCTTTGTCCGGCCCCATTACGGCGATTACGCGATCAGGATTTTGCAGCAGTTTTTTTGTCAGTTGATTGATTTCCTGCAAGGAGATGGTTGGCAAAATCTGTTTAACAATTTCAAATTCCTTTTCTACACCTGGCACAGGTTCCTGGTAAAGAATGTGACGTGTGTATTCATTGATCAGCCGTTTAGAATTTTGCTTGTCACGCTCACTGTAAATTTTTTCCCAATTGGAAATCAAAGATTTTTTCTGGCGCTCTAATTCTCCCGGAGTAAAGCCGTGCTGTAAGGCACGTTTGGCTTCAATAAGCAGAGTCTGGTAACCGGCAATGATGTCTTCGCTGCGGGCGGCGCAGGCTAAGGTAAAGGTTTCCTTGGTTTGCACCATTCTACCTTTGAAGCTGTAGGCAAAGTTGAAAGGAGGATTTGGTTTTGAGGTGTACTCCTGAAAACGCTTACTCAACATATCGGCAATCATATTTTCCAACAAACCTTTTCGGTAGTCTGCAATGACACGTTCTGTGTCCGGATCGCTTTTATAATCGATTTCAATCTGTGCTACGGGTAGTTCAGTGTCTTTGACCAGGCTAAAAATAGTTTGATTTTGCGGCGGTACGGGGTAATATTTGCGTTCAGGCGCCTGAGGAGGATTTTGAAGCTGGTTGAAATGTTTTAAAGTCAGGTTCTTGAGCGTTTGAGCATCGTAATCGCCAACAACTACAACGGCCATCAGTTCCGGGCGGTACCATTTTTTGTAGAAATTAACCGGCACCTGATAATCAAACGTTTCTAAAACTTCTTTTTTC
>JAGHBR010000195.1 GCA_021160885.1 Caldisericaceae bacterium | reverse complement strand
CGGGTTTGCCTACCCGGCCGGCTGGATGCTGCAGATGATTCTCCGGAGTCAAAGGAGGCAGAAGTTCTTTTTCGCTGTTCAGCCACTCCCTGGTGTCAATCCAGCCCGGGCTGATGGCATTAACCCGCACTTCCGGCCCAAGGCTGACGGCCAGAGCATGGGTTAAGGACAGCAAGCCTCCTTTGGAGCTGGAGTATGCTTCGGTGTTGGCCTCCGACATTAAGGCGCGTGTAGAAGCAATATTGATGATTTGACCATGCGACTTTTTTAAATGGGGAGCAGCATATTTAGCCAGTAAAAATGGAGCCGTCAGATTGGTTTGTAAAACTTCGTTCCATTCAGCAAGCGTCAGCTCTTCGATCGACTTGTTTTTTGAAATGGCCGCATTGTTGACCAGTAGATCCAGCCGATCGGTCTGAGAAATAAAATCTTCTAAGACAAATTTAACAAAATTCTCGTTCTTGATGTCACCATGGTAGAGAAGCACCTGCCATTGCTCTGCAAGCTCTTCGGCGCTTTGTTCCAGCTCAGAAGCATTGATATCGATCATGCCAACAGTGTAGCCATGATCCAGCAATTTGCTGGTAATGCATTTCCCAATTCCACGTGCAGCTCCGGTGACTAAAGCACAATTTAGCGTCATAGTCTGCTCCTCAATTTTAAATAACTCATTAAAGCCTATTAAAATTTATCTAAAATTTTAGATTAAGGAAAGTGAAAAGGAGTAACAATAAAGACGATTCCAGTAATAGAGTAATGGAGCAAGCGCTTCAGATGTGGGTTTGCTACGGCTCAATAGCCACTATCTTCAGGTAGAGGATTTTAGGTAGCCAAGAATAGCAATAAGGGTTTTAGCCCAGCATCTGAAAAGAGTCGATTGGGCAATGTACATCAGTAACTTACGAGTGCCCAAAATGAAACAGTCTCGGAACCATTCGACTTTGAAGTATAAAAGTCGAACAAAACTTAGAATACTTTCTTTAAAAAGATGACACGCTTTATCGTGCCAAAATTTTCAAACTCATTTAACTTCTAAGATATTGTTTTTTGGGTTGCGGCTATGCTGCCTTAGAAAAGCACCTTGATCCATAACTTTTGTCAAGAACAACTCCTTTACTAATAAACCATTCCTGCTATCGATAAAGAAAGGTTAAATCCAGCCCTTCCTTCCAAAAGGTTAATCGTTTTTCCCACCTTTAAGCAGCAACCAAACTGCAAAGGACATCTCACCCAGAATACTGGGGATGGCAACAAATGCAAAAAAAATAAAGCTGTAATCCTGATAATTTGCAAGCATAAAATGCGCAGCCGTATCAATCATGTACATAATGCCGGCAATGAACAAAAAGATGGCAATTACTTTTGGTTTCCCAATGATTTTCCCCAAAAGAATAAGATGCACTCCAAAAAAGAACAGCCCGATCAGCCAGATGGTATTAAACACATCGATTTGTTTTAAAATCTGCTGGCTGTCATTTAAGCCAAATACCATTGGCAAACTAAAAACAGCGACGCCCATGATGGCTGCATGCATCATTCGAAACAAAGAACTTAAACCAGACAAAACATGATCTTTGTATAATTCATAAAGCGACCAGGCCACAATAACGTCAAAAACAACGGTAATTAAAAACGCGAGAATGCCGGCACGAATTAACAGTTGATCCTGTTGTACAGTTTGTAAAGGGTTTTTTGAAATGGCTTCCAGCACGAAAAAGTTAGCAAAGACCGCTGCAAAGAAAATAATCCAGTAACTGATTCCGGTCGTTATGGCAAATTGCCTGGAACTTAATGATCGATTCATACTGACTCCAAAACGTAGATAATAATTTAATAAATTTCTTTATTTTTAAAGACTACAAGTCTTTTTTCAAATAATTTTAATTATTCAGAAAAAACCGTTTAATTAAGCCTCAATTAGGAACGGAGATTAGTGATCCTTTTTGCTTTGTTTTCTCAAAATTTTAACAATCCGATTATAAACGATTTCAGACAAGTTCCAGGTGTAACCATCAAAATTTGTTGTATTAACAAATTGTACTACCACGGCATCAATGTCCTTGTGGTATTTGGCAATGCTCTGATAACCAGGAATCAATCCTGTATGCTCATATTTGTATAGCGATGAATAGATTTCTCTTTCCCCTTCATTAAAAAGGGAAGCATTGTTTAAAGCTCTCAGAAAAATGCCCACATCTTCAGCGGTGGCTACCATGGAGCCGTAATCAACGGTTTTGATGTCCTCTTGCACACCCACATAGTAGCCGCTCATTAAGCTGTCCAAATTGATTTCATGGATGGAACCAAACGTATGCCTGAGCCCCAAAGGCTTTAAAATGGCTTCCTGAATGTATTGAAAACGATTACTATAGCCCGTAACTTTTTTGATCAGCTCACCAATCAGTAAATAATTGGTATTAGAATATTGGTATTTTTCATCCGATTTAAAATTTGCAGGTAAGCTCAAGATCCGTTCAAGCGCTTCCTGACTGTTTTTAGGTGGATCAACCCAGAAATTTGGCGTATCGGTATAATTGGGAATACCGCTGCGATGTTGCACCAGCATGCGTAGCGTAATGGATTCTGCATTTTCAATTTTACCTTTTAATTCCGGAAAATAATCAGCCAGAGTTTTGTCCAGCGAAAGACGTTTTGCATGCACCAGTTTAGTGATGGCTACTGCATCATACAGTTTACTGATGCTGGCAATTTTAAAGTAGGCTTGCGGGTAAGCTGGAATTTTATTTTTTCGGTCATACCAACCAGCTGCATAAAAGGCCGGGGGGTTGCCAGCTTCATCAATATAGACAATAATACCGTCAAAGCCAAGCTTAATGGCATCGTTTACTTGTTGCTGTACCGTTTGGGGAAGAGGGGTTATCCATGCTTTTAAAATAGGCCACGGCACAAAATAAAGCAAAATTGCTGTACCGACAAATAATAAGATTCTTATAATCGCCTTCGTACGTTTATTCCTCATGCTTCCATCTTTGCTGTTTAATTTCAATTTAAACTTTTTCACTTGAGTATTTCATGGGATTTATCAATTACGTGAAATGTTGTTAATTGTTCAAAAAATATCCGACATATCTTTGACAAATGTTGAATGTTTAATTTTGAATGATTGTTATTTTATTAATCCAAACTACAATGAATCAGTTTGCTTTGGATCATCAATATTGCTACTCTCATTG
>JAGHBR010000205.1 GCA_021160885.1 Caldisericaceae bacterium | reverse complement strand
TCCATTACTGATCTGGCCTGGGCTACTTTAGCGTCAATCTCTTTGCTTTCCAGGGTGGCCAAAAGCTGGCCTTTTTGCACCAGTTGACCTTCTTTAACCAGCAAAGAATCTACACGGCCCGGGATTTTGGCTGCCAGGTCAATTTCCGTTGTTTCCACCATGCCGAGTACAATGGTTTCTTCTGAGTGAAGCGCCTGAATTAAAATGACCAGCAAGGCGATCATAATGACCAGAATTGGAGCTACCCATAACCATTTATTTTTAAGATTTTTCATTTTGTTTTCCTCCTTTAATCTTCTTCTAAAAAGTTCGGTCTCGTATTGTTACACTGTCATTCTCCCCTTAGGGATGGCTTACACCACGGGTCCCTTTTAGCTGGAGAAAAATAACCTTCACATTAAGAAAATTAGTTCTCTAATGTTAAAGCATTTTCACATCCGTAAATCACTTAATCCCATATTTTAGTAATTCGCTCAGACTGCCCGCTGGCCGTAAACAAGTCCATCATGGACTGGTAGTAATCGAACAGTGCCTGATGTCGGGCAATCTGTTCCTCTTCCAGAATTAATCGTGCATCAATTACATCCAGCGAGGTGCCAAGACCAGCCTCAAATCGTTTTTGTTGTGAGCGCAGGTTTTCTTTTGCCAGGGCAATGTCTGAGGCTAATTGCTGATAGCGATTTTCAGCATTTCGCATTTGTTGATAGGCTTTTTGCACCCACAGTTCAATTTGTTGCCGGCTGTGTTCACGCAAATGGTGAATCTCTTTTCTCAAATGACGGGCCTCCTGCAGTTGATTGTAATCCTTAAAGCCTTTGAATAAACTGAATTCAAGTTTCACGCCGACTGCCCAGCGCGGTTCGAGCAAAGAGAGATATTCCGGATACATTTCGTACTTACCAAACGCGGCAAGCTGAGGCAAAAACTCAGCTCGTTCAGCCGTGAATTTTTGTGCAGCCGATTTCTCTTTGTTAGTTAAAAACTGCAATAACGGTTGATTATTTTGGGCTTGCTGTAAAAAGTGATTTAACGAATCGGGCAAAGCTCGGTAAAGCAATGTATCCTGAACAATGTACTGTTCCGAAGGGTTGGCGCCTAAGGCGTAGTTTAAAGCTGTTTTTGCCAGTTTTAAATTATTTTGATCATTGAACAGATTTCTCCGCGCTTCAGCAACAGCCACCCGGGCGCGTAACACATCACTTTTGGAAATAAGCCCCTCTTTAAATAGCTTTTTCGCCTGCTCCTGATGACGCAACATGCCTTGCAGTACATTCTGGCGCGTTTTAACCACCTGATTCAAAAGCACAACAGTCAAATAGCGTTTCACTACCTGATCAATGATTTCATTGCGTGTTTTGATCAGTTCGTTTTTACTTGCATCCAGTTCAGCCGAAGCAAAGCGTTTGGCGGCAATCAATTTCCCGCCTAAAAAAATAGGCTGTACACCTACCAGTGTGGCGGTTCGGTAATCCTGATCTTTAAAATTTAAGACAAAAGGTGGCAGGGCGGAATTAAGTCCGGCATAGGCCTGCTGCTGAACCGCCGCCAGTTCAGCTTCGCCCAGGGGGCGGCCATTTAAGATTAAGTTTTTTAAATTGGCTAACTGAACCTGGTCATTGGTCTGTAGTTGCAGTAAACCCTGGCGTAAAAAATCCAGATCGATGTCCAGCGGACGATTTAAATGCGTGTAGCTGGCTTCCAATTTTACCTGTGGTAAAAAATTTCCCCAGGCCGCCAGGTTGGCATGTTGCTTTTGTTTTAAACGTTCTTCCATTTGTTTGATTTGCTGGTTTCTTTGTAAAGCTAATTCGATAGCTTCATTCAGGGGCAAGACCTGTGCCCGGATGAAATGCAAATTCAGCAAAACAAAAATCAAGCTCCATTTGAACCATGTATTCTTTTTCATTGCTGCTCCCTGTTATTAATTAAACCTTCCAGTAAAATGGTTTTGATGGTATCTTTCATTTCCTGCGGCGAGCCGCTTTTGCGTAAAAGAATGGAATGTACCGCATTAATGATGGTTGCAAAAAGGGTACTGTAAACATGTTGCGGGTTAAGCTGGCGAACTTCGCCGTTAACTTTAGCCTGTTCCATACGTTTGGTAAAAGATTCCAGATACGTTTTGGTCGATTCTTCCATGACTTGCAAAATGCTCGGAATGCGGGCCAGATTGGACATTAAAACCATGGAAAAGGTTTCCGGCCGTTCCACAAAATAATCAATTGCCGTGTCAATAATGATTTCAAGATATTCACGAAAAGAAGCTGCCTTTGCTGCTTTCTGGTGCAGGTGTTCAAAGGCCTGTAAACTTAAATATTGAATGGTTTTTAGATAAAGGTCGTCCTTATTTTTAAAGTAACGGTAAAGCGTGCCTTTACCCACACCGGCGTCTTTGGCAATGGAATCCATGTCGGCTTTATGGTAATGAACCCGTGCAAAATAACGGGCGGCAGCCTGCAAGATCTTTTCCTGTCTTTGCTGTTGTAAAGGGGTTAATTCACCAATCATCTTCATTTCTCCTGTAAATAAAACTCATAAGTCCTATAAATTAGAACTGACCAGTCAGTCAGAAGTTACAAAAAAATTACTGTAATGCAAATTTTTTTAATAAAGTAAAAAATATGCCCTGTTCTCGACTAGGAAATTCCAGAAGAATTGTTTGTAAGGTGTATTAAGACCGATAAAAAAATTAAATAAATTTATGTTTGTACAGAGATGACCTATTAAATAATGTAGCGATCGACTGGGATGGGCATAATGGATTGAGAATGAGAAAATTAACAATAAATAGACAAGCGTACTTGGTAGGCAGCAAAATGCAGTTGTTTCTCATTTAGAATGTAGGAG